>NZ_JBMDWE010000012.1:0-98154 GCF_053579655.1 Gelidibacter sp.
TGGTTAGAAGCACAATCTCTTAATTATCTTAATGCCTTAATGGTTCAAAAAAAAAGACATACCCATACAATAATCAGTTAAAGAGCATTAAAAAATAAATTTGCCCCTTGAGCTTTCTAATTTCAATTTCAATTTCAACATCAATTTCAATTGGAAGCCTCTTACTTCAATATCAAAAACTCACAACGTCTGTTAATCGAATGTTCTACTTCGCTACAATTATCTTTACAATCCACTAACGGCACCCGTTCGCCATAACCTCTGGAACGAAGACGTTTTCTGTCAATCCCGTTTTCAACCATATACTCAAGGGTGGCGGCAGCGCGTTGGTGCGATAAATGAAGATTGTACAAATCAGAAGATCTATTGTCAGTATGTGCCCCCAACTGGATTTCCATGCGTGGATATTTGTTCAGTAAATCGACCAAAACATCCAAAGTGCTTGCAGCTTCTGGCTTGATGTCCCACTTGCCATAATCAAAATAAATGTTTTCCAATTCAATATAGGTATAGCCGTCATCCTTGGTTACCACAATGTCTTCGGCATCATCATAAGATTCAATGGAAAGCTCAATATTAAAGGTAATATTGCCATCATCATTGGTGGCGAAAATTTCTGTTGTGGGGATATAGAAATCGCGATGCCCTTCAATACTATAAACTTTATTAGGTTCAGTATTGAAGACATATTGCGCGTCTTCGCCTACAACCATCTGACCCACCAAAAAGTCGTTTTCGTCATATAAGGTGATGGTCGTTCCAGGAAGTAAATTCTTTGAATTTTTATCCCGAACATTCCCTTCAACGGTAAATTGACGTTCGTTTTCCTTACGGGTAAAGGCGTATAAGTTGTCATATCCGGTGCGGTTGGATGACAAGTAACCCGTGTCGTCATCTTCATTGACGATGAATCCAAAATCGTCCATTTCTGAATTGATGGTTTCTCCTAGATTAAGAGGTTTGGAATAGACACCATCATAAATTTTGCTCACGAAAATATCCAATCCACCCAGGCCTTGGTGTCCGTCAGAAGAAAAATAAAGCGTGCCTTCATAACCTACAAACGGGAACTGCTCTCGATGTATGGTATTAATGGTGCTGCCTAAATTTACTGGATCGCCATAGCTTTCTTCTACATAGCCTTCAAAATGATCATTAATATCAACATAATAAATATCGAAAGAACCTAAACTGCCTGGCATATCACTCGAAAAATAAAGGCGGCTGTTATCTTTGTTCAATACCGGATGTTGGGTAGAGTAGAGGTCACTGCTAAAGGGTAGTGCGGTAATATTAGTCCAGACGTTGTCAACTAATTTTGCTTTATAAATCTTGACCGTCGCCACCAATTCTTCGCCAATAGGCACGCGGTTTTCATTGGTTCTGGAAAAATACATCGTTAGGCCATCATTGGAAAAGGTGGCATTGCTTTCATGTGTTCTGGTATTGATTTCGTCGGAAAACGGCTGGATATTGACCAGTCTTTTGTCCTTGGAAACGTCCGCTTGATAGAGATCCAAATACGGTTGGTTATTCCAGCTGTAGATGGCGTTTTTATTATTTCTGAAAGATGAAAAAACGACTTTATCTCCAAAATAAGCGATGCCAAAATCGCCGGTGCGCGAGCTTTGGTTCATCTGTTTGATATCATAGGTAAAAGGCACGAGTCTGTTGAGGTTGGTACTGAACTTTTTGGTATCTACAACATAGCCAAGATATGCGCTCATTATTTTATCGGCGTTTTCATAATCTTTGACACCTTGTAGCACTTTAGCATATCTGAAATAAACCTCAGGTTTTAAACTGTCTTTATAATTGGTGAACAAGCCTGCGTAAGGGGTTCGCGCCAATTTCATTTGAGAATTGAAGTAATAGGAATCTCCCAGGTTTTGAAGAACTTCCTGGTTTTTATCTAGCGATTGGTAAATTTTTGCAGCCTCAACGTACGATTTTTGTGCGAAGAGTTGGTTGGCCTTTTTTAAGCTCGGTCGTTGCGCATGGACCGTCCATGAGGCAACAAGTAAAAATAGGAGTAGGCAAACGTTTTTCATGTGTTTATATTTATTGTTTTTCAATGGTCACATGCTGTTCGCAGATAATCTTTCCCTTGTATGTTAAAATCTTTAGCATGCTCTTGTCACATCTCTTTTTTTAGAAAAATCTTGGTGATTTATCATATCCTTTTGGCTTACCTAATTTATTGATATCAAATAAAATCATAATTTCATGGGTGCCAGAATTGAATCTGCCCAAATTGGACAAGGTATAATCATAGGCATAACCAATCCGCATGGATGGACTTATCCTGAAATTAGCCAATCCCGAGACCGCATCATCAAAGCGATAGCCTGCGCCAACTTCAAGCATATTATTGATCAGTAAATTGGCAGTTAAATCAAGCGATAATGGTGCTCCAGAAACTGCTTTGGTCATAAATGCAGGTTTTAATTTCAATTGTTCATTGAGTTCAAACACATAGCCACCCGTAAGAAAAAAGTGAATTTCTTCAACGCCATTTGCCACAATCCCACTTTCTCTCTCGAGGTGCTTTGAATTTAGCAGGTTAGGAGCAGAGAAGCCAACATAATAATTGGATCCAAAAAGATAGGCACCTGCACCAATATTTGGAAATGTTTTACTCAGGTTATTGGCAAATGCCGGATCTGGCAATACATCCGAATAGATAAAGCCATTGAAATTGGTGTTGAAAAAACTGGCTCCTGCTTTAACGCCGAGCGACAGTTTAGTTTCTGCTCCCAAAGATAAAATGTATGCAAAATCGGCATAGACATTGGTTTCGTTGACCACATTCCCAATTTGATCGTTAATGATGGATAGTCCAACCTGTATTTTTTCTTGTAAAGGTACATGCACAAAAAGCGACCCTGTATTTGGAGCGCCCACTGTGCCGACCCATTGGGTACGGTATAAGGCACCTATATTGATATCTTCACCTTCAGTGGCGTAGGCAGGATTGATGACCCTCATATTATACATGTATTGAGTGTATTGTGGATCCTGTTGCGCCACACTGAATAATCCCGTCAGAAGCAAGAAACCAAGAAATGTATATTTTAAATTTTTAATTATCATAGATAACTTTATTCAGATTACCTGTTAAGGTACACGCTACCTTGTATCGTTTTATTGTTAGTGTCCTTGAGTTCCAAAATATAATAGTAAACGCCTACAGGCAAAACGCCATTGCCGAGAGCTCTTCCATGGTTTGAAGTCCCATCCCAATTAGGGGTATTAATATCGCCTTTATAAAGAATGTTTCCGTATCGGTTATAAATTTGCAATTTGAAATTAGGGTATAATTCCCTAAGGTTTTTAATAAAGAAATCGTCATTGATATTATCGCCATTCGGACTAAAACCATCCGGAATGATAATTTCCAAAGGTTCGCATAAATCAATCGTAACCCTTACTGCCAATCGGACATCATTGCCACACCCGCTTAAAGTCATATTGGATGCAAAATAGGTGGTGCCATCTACTAAAGGCGTATCCCGAGTATATGCTGTACCATTTTCTATAGCATCATACCAAGTAATGATATCAGCGCCAATAAGCTGGCTTGTTAAGTCGGCAATGGTTGCGGATTCATCTTCACAAAAGATGTTACCTTCATTTACCAATTCTGGTGTTCCTGCATGTTCAATATTGAAATCTACCGTTGGAAGGGTGCCGGATGCAGTACCACAATTTGTGATAGGATTCAAAAGGTTTAAAATCGTAAAAGTCGTGGTTCCAATGGTTGTCAATTGAGAAGCGGGGATGTAAATATTACTGCTGCCATTGGTGATGTTGACCGTAATGGTTTGTTCAGTACTATTGGCTCCTGCAAGCGAATAGGTTAGATTATAGTTGCCGTCAGAAAGTTGTGTTGCTCCAGATAAATTAATAGTTATGTCATCGTCCAAACAGATGGCATTGGCGCTCAATGTGAGCCCCGTAAGATCTGGTTGTGGAATAAGCGCAACCGTAACGATTGCCGAATCCGTGCCGCAAGCATTAGTAACAGTATAGGTATAAGACCCACCATTATCTTGTGCAGGGTCAAAAATACCCGAGCCACTTGCTAAAGCAGGGGACCAGGTGCCTCCAGTTTCAGGTGTGCCGCCAAGACTGTCAAAAAGATCTTGTGGTGCATCATTAGTACAAATCGCAAATCGGCCATTTAAACCTGCCTGAGGCGCGGTATCAACGGTCACGGTTACTGTTGCTGTCGCCGTTCCACAAGGTGTTATTCCAGAAACCGTATAGGTATAAGTTCCAGCAGCATCTTGTTTAGGGTCAAACAGTCCAGTGCCACTTGCCAAAGCAGGCAACCAGATGCCTCCCGATTGAGGCGTGCCGCCTAAACGATTATATAAATCTTCTGGATTGCCATCAATACAAAGTGCGAGGTTCCCATTGATTCCTGGATCAGCTTGAGGATTCACGGTGACTTCAACGGTTGCCGAAGCTTGTTCACAATCTGTAGTAATGGTATAGGTATAAGTTCCTGCAGCATCTTGTGATGGATCAAAAACACCTGTGCCACTTGCCAAAGCAGGGAACCAAGTACCTCCAGCATCTGGAGTACCACCTAAACTATTAAATAAATCCTGTGATGGATCACTGCTACATAAAATCAGACTTCCGTTTGTACCAGCGTTAGCTAATGGATTAACGGTTACGGTTACTGTTGAGAAGGCATCCCCACAAGGTGCAATTCCAGAAATGGTATAGGTATAAGTACCAGG
This sequence comes from Gelidibacter sp., assembly GCF_053579655.1. Lineage (NCBI taxonomy): Bacteria > Pseudomonadati > Bacteroidota > Flavobacteriia > Flavobacteriales > Flavobacteriaceae > Gelidibacter > Gelidibacter sp. The sequence continues at coordinate 4,752 of NZ_JBMDWE010000012.1, forward strand.
AGCGTCCTGTGACGGATCAAAAACGCCCGTACCGCTTACCAAGATAGGAGACCATGTGCCACCTGATTGTGGTGAACCGCCTAAGCTGTCAAATAAATTTACTGCGGCGCTATCCGAACAGAGGCTTATACTTCCGTTGGTTCCTGGTTGGGCCTTAGGGTTAACAGTGACGTTAACTATTGCCGAAGCCGCTCCACAAGGTGATACGCCGCTAATGGTATAAGTGTAAATACCAGGAGTATCCTTTGATGGATCAAAAAAACCTGTGCCACTTGCTAAGGCGGGTGACCAAGTTCCTCCAGTTTCTGGCGTACCGCCTAAACTATCATATAAATCCTCTAAACCATCAGTAATACATAAAGCCAAACTTCCGTTGGTTCCAGGATTAGGTAACTGGGTAATATTTACGGTTACTGTTGCCGAAGCGTCTCCACAAGGTGCGGTTCCAAAAACCGTATAGGTGTAAATTCCTGCAGCATCCTGAGAGGGATCAAAAACCCCAGTGCCACTTGCTAGTGCAGGGGTCCATGTGCCGCCCGATTGTGGTGAGCCACCCAAGCTGTTAAATAAATTTTCTGGAGCGCTATTAGAACACAGTGTCAAGTTGCCATTGGTGCCCGGTAGAGGCTCTGCACTGATAGTCACGGTAACTGTTGCTGAAGCTGGGCCACAAGGAGGAACGCCATAAACGGTATAGGTGTAAACGCCAGCAGAATCCTTTGAAACATCAAAAATTCCCGTGCCACTTGCTAAAGCAGGAGACCAAGTACCTCCAGGTTCTGGATTGCCTTGCAAACTGGCAAAAAGATCCTGTGCAGGACTATTAACACATAAGCTCAATGTGCCATCGGTACCTGGATTGCCACTTTCAGTAACCATAATACTTACGGTTGCTGTGGCGGTGGGACAAGAGGCAGAGCTGACAGCATAGGTAAACACATAAGGACTTCCCGCGACTGTCATGGTCGATACATCTACAGTGCCTATATTTCCGTGGGAAGTTGCTCTCGGCCCCGTCCAAGTTCCTGAAGTATCTGGTGAGCCTAAAAGGGCCTCAAATAAATTTACCGTGTTGGTGCTTGCAACGCCAGTTTCGCAAATCTCGATTTCCCCATTGTTGCCCGCATTGTTCAGCGGTACAATCTCAACTTTAACTTGAAAACGTTCAACGCTTTCACAAGGTGAATCAAAAGTGGTGGCATAATAAGTTTCGCCATGGACTAACGGTGTTGATAATGGTAAAATGGTACCTGATGAAATCGTGCCATACCATTTGTTTGTTCCCGATGCCACTAAATCGGCCACAGTGGGATTGGAGCCCTCACAAAATAACTGAACCGGATCGCCGGTGGGAACAGGAACCACACCAACCTTCACTAAAACGGAGAGTCGTGAAGTTCTACATCCTGTATCTGGATTGGATTGGTTCACATAATAAGTGGTCTCATTCGTTAAAACTGTTGAAACCAGTAAAGGGCTTCCTCCCGTGGCTACATCATACCATTGCACATCATTTCCAAAAGCAATTAAGTCAGAAATCGTCGCTTCTTCCGGATAATCCACGCAAACCCCTTGAAAAGGTAAGCTAAGTGGTACACCATATATAGTAACTAATACACTCTGCCGCGTACCACAAGTACCAGAGTTGTTGTCGGCGAAATATCTTTTACCATTTTCAAGACCTTGGGTAAGAGAGAGAGCAATTGTAGAATTGGCCGTTGCATACCATTTGATTCCACCGCCATTATTTGTTGCCGCAATGGAAAGGGTTGCCAGAGTAGGCGTTTCAACATCACAAAAACTTAGTGTCGGAATGGTCACGGTTGGACATTGAGCAAAACTATTCACGGTTGCACCCATCACAAATAGTAAGGCAACAATAAATTGATTATAAAAATGCGGTATAGTAGTTTTCTTCATAAATACAAAAGACGATTCATTAGGTGAAATCGTTTCTTTAAATTAGTTGGCGTCGCGTATCTGGGCATCAGGATCATATTGTAAGATGTAAATGCCTTCATTACTATAACCTCCTAGAGTGTTCTTTTCATAATCAAATTTCAGTTGGGTGTATTCCGTAATATAATTTATGGCTGAATTTTCAAAGCCTTGTTGTTGCATAAGCCTTAATAAGCTGTCAATTGTAATATCAAATCCTAACATAATATTTGTGGATGGTAGTATTTTGTGTTTTTTTTGATAGGCACTTAAAAATTGCTTTGAACTTTCGGTTGACTTAGCAGGAATTAAAGAAGGGAAAATCATCTTTAAAATTTGATATCTTTTTTGGGACACATTGCTATCATCAGGAATTAAAGACGCGTCCAAAACCGCTAATTGCAATTTGTAATTCGATAGTTCACTCAAAAGCGCGTTGGTAGTGTTTAAAAAAGTACTGTTTCGTTCGCTATCGATAATCACATAGTTGATTTGTCCTTTTTTTAGTTTAGACTTCAATTCCGCCTCACTAAAGGATCCATTTTTTTTGATGGTCACAAAGTCTGCATTTGGTACCTGGCCTGTAATAAAAGCTTTGCTTTCTATGCGATCGACATCATTAAGCACAATAATATGGCCTTGTTTTGCCATCATATAATTAAGCACCTTTAGCCTTTGTTGATTTATGGAAGGCAGCGCACTATATAAGTTGTTGGTGTTTTTTTTATTGTCAATTGTAGTAGTTGTTATCACCGGTGTATTGTTGTCCGCCGTAAACGCTGCAATTTCTTCCTCAATGGATTTGTAAAACGGTAAGATGATGGCGTCATAGTCTTTAATATTATGATCTTGCATTAAAGACATGGTTTTCGAGGTTTGGTTGACGCTTTGCGCTTCAACAATAGTCACATCTACATTGAGATTCATTTTTCTGATGGAATCGATAGCTATATTGGCGCCTTTGTAAAACTCCAAATGGCTGCGTTTAAAATCGTCAGACAGGTTTTTGAAGTTGGCGTCTATTCTTGCGTAATTTTGATAATCAGCTTCCGAAAAGGGCAGAAAAAACAATAGTTTTTTTGAAGTTGAGGTGTGTGCTGAAGTTCTTAAGTCGGCAAAGCCCGCAGTGATTTTCGGCAACATTAAAACTTCAGTGTTTAAAGCTATATTTGATACTGGGTTTGAAGCCGTGTTATCATTTGGCATTTTGATAAAAGTGCCTATTTGAACAGATTTATTTAACAGTGGATTAAGTTCTAAAAATTCAGGAACGGTCATCCCTGCCTTTTTAGCTAATCCATAAACGGTCTCGTTGGGTTGAATTTTATAAAGGTTATAATCACGGTCAGAACTATTTGTCGCATCGGCTATAGAAGATTCCTCGATTGCTTCTTCAGGATGTGTGTCGGTTGCTGCCAGTTCTTCATGCTTCTCTTTTTGAGTAATCGCTTTAGTTGGAACTACATTAGAAATAATCGTTTTTACTTCTTTTTCTTTTTGAACAATTTCTTTAGAAGGGAGGTCATGTTTAACAATTTTTTTCTCTTGTTTTTCTAAGACTTGAGCAGGTGCTTTGGATGGAGTTTGGTCAGAAGTCACGACTTTTTCTGCTTCTTTGACCTCTATTGTTGGCATTACTACAGCTAGAGTGGGTTTGGTTTCATTTTGAGCAATTGGTGTATTGGTAGGATTGGATTCAGTAGATGGCATGTTGATGGTCTGACCTACGATAAGCATCTTGGCTATATGTGGGTTTTTACGTTCCAATTCAAGTACGGAGGTGTTGAAACGTCTGGAGAGACTGAATTTAGTATCTCCATATTTTACGACATAATCCCCATTATGGCTGGCGTTGTCATCATCACTACCCGGAATCCATAAGATTTGTCCTATTTTTAAATCCCCGGAAATCGTTTTGGAATTCGCCTTGACCAATTCGTCAACGGTCAATCCGTTGGCACTCGAGATTGCAAAAAGGGTTTCGCCAGAGACCACCTGATGGGTTTTCCCTTTCTTGTTCATGGGTTTGGAAGGGGTTTCTTCACTGACGTAGGTTGGGGATGGAAATATTTCCAATACCTGACCTACATTCAACCCAGAGAGGATTTGTGGGTTTTGAGATTCAAGATCACTAACCGTCAGGCCAAATCGTTTTGAAATGCTGTATTTTGATTCGCCAGCCTTGACCGTATGACTTATGGAAGAGCTCACTTCAGAAGCTTTTAGGGGGTCGGATCCACTTTCGAGAGTTGGAGTTTTAATAGTGCTTTCAGGGATGACCAAAACGTCATCTATTTTAACGCCGTCAACGGCACTTGGGTTGGCTTTCTGAAGATCGAAAAGTGTAACATTGTATGTTTTAGAAATAGACAATAGCGTTTCTCCACTGCTAACGGTATGTTTTTTAACGCTTTCCTGGGCATTACCTATATAAAAGCTTAAGAATAATAGCGCTATAAACGTATAAAGTCTCTTCATTTTAATCACTGAGGGTTGGAATTTTTACTAAACATCAAAAAATAATCTGATAAAAATACCAAAAAATCAGTCAAGAGCGCTATTTACGTGCTTAATTAAATTCTTTTTTTAAACAATTATCTTAAACTGTGAAGTGCGACCTACGGCGTGTAACTGTCAAAAAATGAATAACTTAATAAAGGGTAAAGCAAGAAGAGTGGCGTATGAAGGTTTGTAGTTGATGTTTGTGTGGTGATTTACAAGTCTTTACGAGATAGCTACTTGTGATTTGATAAGAAATATCTGATTAATTTAAGGGTTTTTGAGCTTGATAAAACAGTTTTATTTAGACCCGACGTTATTATTAATTTATTTTCAAGGGGCAGCATAAGATTAAAAATCAGGTGTGTTTTCTGTTAAAACACCAAAAATCGTAATTAGTTTCTCTTTAATTCCATATCGAGTTGTGCTAAGAGGATTAATTCTGACTTTTTTTGGCCTGCAAACTCTGAGCGATGGCACCAGCGGTTTTCATGAACAGTTTTTTTACGTATTTATAAATAGATGTTTTTGCTCAATTTTATAAATTACAAAATCATTCTAACTCTTTGCTCGTGTTATATTTATTGAGCCAATAAAAAACAATTTCTATTTGACTTGTAGCGTCAGTTCCAAAAGCATCTTCAACGGCCTCAATGTCCAGTCAATGTTTCTTACAAACTCATTGAGTTTGTTTCTGCCGCATTCACTTCAAAGTCTATGGCAGCAATGGCATAAAATAACTTGCCGATATTTTGATAAAATGTTAAGTTCATGTTTTTTTATTTGTTCTCATGTTCGAAATCAATTGTGCACTGAAATTAACCTATTTAGAGTGCTTATTTGTGACATGTGTCTTATTGTTAGTTATTTACATTGTGATTTTTTCCTTGCTCATGATATGTTATCCTTACTTCCAGATTGTTAAATAATAACATATTAGAAGATGAGTTTTTCTAATTTCTTAAATAGTAACTATCTTCACGCTTCTAAAAAATCAACTTAGTGCAGCCTATGTTTAAAAACCGAGAGGATATTTTACAAGTACTTTCAGATGCCGTTTCTGAAGGTGTTGTGGTGGTAGATAAGGATCAAAAAATTGTGTCTACAAATGCGTCAGCAGATACAATGTTTGGATATGAAACCAATGAGCTTATCGGGCAGTCCTTAAATGTTTTAATACCAAACAACTACCATCCCAAGCATTCTGATCATTTCACGTCATTTTTCAATCATACTGAAAAACGAAAGATGGGCCGCGGACGTTACCTTTATGGCTTAAATAAGAACAACAAGGAATTTCCTGTTGAGGTAGGGCTGAATCCATTTAAGTTATATGGCGAAACTTATGTCATGGCGCTTGTTACCGATATTACGTTTCGCAAGGATATTGAAGAAAATCTTAATATAAAGAGTGAAGCTTTACAGGCGGCGGGAAATGGGATTATAATTTCTGATGCCTTACAAAAAGACAACCCGATTATCTATTTTAATCCTGCTTTTCAGGAATTGACGGGCTATTCATCAGAAGAGATTTTAGGAAAGAATTGTCGATTTTTACAATCGGATGATACAGATCAAGATGGCATCACTAAATTACGAAAAGCTGTAAAAAAGGGGAAGAGCTGCCAAGTAACCTTGCGTAACTATAAAAAGAATGGCACTTTATTCTGGAATGAACTTTATATCAATCCCATTAAAAATCGAGAGGGTTTGATAACTCATTATATTGGCATCCAAAATGATATAACCAAACGAAAGAATGCAGAGGAAGAGCGAAATTACCTTACCAAAATATTTGATAATTCGCTTAATGAGATATATGTTTTTGATTTCAAGACCTTAAAATTCATCAATGTCAATTATGGCGCTCAAAAAAACTTAGGTTATTCGATAGAAGAGCTCAGGAATATGACGGCCTTAGATATTAAGCCGAACTTTTCCCTTAAAAAATTCTATAGGATAAGTGCTCCTTTAAGAAGTCACATTGAGAATAAAGTGGAGTTTGAAGCGATTCATACACGAAAGGATGGCACTACCTATCCCGTTTATGTCAGTTTAGAAATGTCGATGTTAGGGGAGCGCAAGGTGTATATTGCCATTATTTTAGATATTACGGAGCAAAAAAACTACACTCAAAAGTTAGAAAAAACGGTGGACTTGAGGACCAAGCAGCTTAAAACGGCACTTGAAAATGAAAAGGAGCTTAATGATTTGAAAACTAAGTTTTTATCCTTGGTTTCCCATGAATTTAAAACACCGTTGAGCGGAATTTTAACATCCTCAATTCTCCTGAGCAAGTACATTCGTGGTGATCAGCAAGAAAACCGTGACAAGCATATTAAGATCATTTCCGATAAGGTTCATTATTTAAACTCCATTTTGAACGATTTTCTATCCATTGAGAAACTCGAAACCGGAAAAGTAAACTATAAATTCACTTCTTTTCGATTGAGTAAAGTGCTTAATGAAGTAGTTTATAATGCGAATATGTTGTTGAAAGAAGGTCAGCATGTTATATATCCGGATAATATTGAAGATCTCGTCTTGGTTCAGGATGAAAGAACTATTGAATTGGCCTTGACAAATTTGGTTCATAATGCCATTAAATATTCCCCAGAACATTCCGATGTCACTATAAAAATCGCACAAAACCTGAAGGATACAGTTTTTGAAATATCAGATTCTGGTATTGGGATTCCTGAAATGGATCAAAAAAATATTTTCAATCGTTATTTCAGGGCAGAAAATGCATTGACGACGCCGGGTACGGGGATCGGACTCAACATTGTAAAATCACATATCGAGAATCTGGGCGGTTCTATCCATTTTAGAAGTAAATTCCAAGAAGGTTCAACATTTATATTAAGCGTTCCAAACATAGCACACTAATGAAAAAAGTACTATTGATAGAAGATGATGCGGTATTAAGAGGAAATACGGCCGAATTATTAGAAATTTTAGATTACGAGGTCATCGTTGCCGCCAATGGAAAATTAGGCTTGGAAAAAGCAAGACATGAACATCCTGATGTTATTGTTTGTGATATTATGATGCCGGAACTAGACGGTTATGATGTATTGGAAGCACTTTCAAATAATGAACAAACAAAGCTTATACCTTTTATATTTTTGTCTGCAAAGACTGAACGCCAGGACGTTCGAAAAGGAATGAATTTGGGTGCAGACGATTATATTACGAAGCCCTTTAGTGAAGATGAACTTGTAAGTGCCATTGAAAGTCGATTGGCCAAGGCGTCTATTTTAAAGGAGTTTAAGGAAAACATGGAATCTCAAACAGTTGAAAAAAGCGCTGGGGAAATCAAGACGCTTAACGACTTACGTGTTTATTTTGAAACCCATGGCACCTCTTATAATTATCAGCAGGGCGATGTTATTTATAACGAAGGTCAAAATTCGAATTATATATATTTAATACATGAAGGGGTTGTAAAATGTCATCGTTTTGATGAACAGGGCAAAGAACTGACTACCGCGTTATATAAGGATGCTGACATGTTTGGATACACCTCCTTTATGCAAAACGTTCCTTATCAAGAAACTTCAACTGCTATCAGGGATGTGGTCCTTTTAGGGATTTCAAAAGAACAATTAAAACTAATTCTTGACGCCAATCAACATGTTACTTTAGAACTTATGCAATTGCTTACCGACGATCTTCAGGGTGTTAAGGATCAATTATTGCAAATGGCTTATAGTTCGGTCAAGAAGAAAACTGCAAGTACGATTCTGAAATTCGCTGAAAAACTGAACAACAAACCAGAAAATTCTATTAAAATTTCGCGTGGAGACTTGGCCAGTGTCGCTGGTATTGCGACTGAAACGCTGATTAGGTGCCTTTCTGATTTTAAGAAAGAAGGTATTATTGAGATTGATGGGCGCAACATAAGAATTATAGACCTTCATAAACTTCAGGATGTATATTAGTGAGACCCCCATTTCAATTTTTGGCGATGGCGAAAAATTGAAATGTGCTGGTCGAACTAACCCCACGTTTTAGCGGGGTCTCATCTTTAAAATAACATTCATCGTCGAAGTTGAAATGCGATGGTAAAACCAATTCTGTTTTTTGCGAAATCTATGTTTTAACAGTGTTGTTGATTTCTTTGCAAATAACCTCTATTTGCGCATTCATAAGTTTAAGGTTTTATTCGGATAACCAACTGTATGTCTTCTGTTTGGAGGTGTTTTGTTCTAAAATATATTTAGTAATTTTACTGGGATTCTTAAATAAAGTCAAACATGACTAATATCATTTCATTAATAAATTCATCACTATAACTTTGATTTGATTATAATAATGACGAATTGCCATGAAAAATATATTATTACCAACTGACTTTTCAGAGAATTCTTGGAATGCTATCGCTTATGCACTTAAGTTTTTCGAGAAAACATCTTGCACTTTTTACTTGCTGCACGTCAGTGTTTTAAGTTATATCGCTGCAAGTGATTCGCCATATATTACTGACAAGGATTTTGTTGAAAACACGTTTACAAAGCCGGCGAAAAAGCAATTAAAATCACTTTTGAAACGTATTGCCACAGAATTCCCTGAGTCTAAAAACCACCATTTTTTCACACTTACTGACTGTAATTTTTTCGTGGAATCTGTTCGAAGCCATGTATTAGAGAAAAAAATAGACATGATTGTTATGGGAACAAAGGGTGCTAGCGGCTTGAAAAAAGTGATTGTTGGCAGTAATGCAGCAGATGTCATAAAAAAGGTGAAATGTCCTACATTGGTCGTTCCCGAAGATGCTCAGTTTGTTGATTTGGATGAGATTGCTTTTCCAATAGATTATTTATTGACCTATGGTGTGCGTCTATTAAAGCCACTTCATAATATTTTAGACGTGCATAAGTCTAGTTTGCAGGTGGTTCATATTACTAACAAAGCCGCAGAGTTGAGTATCGAGCAACAGGATAACAAGGATTTGTTGAACGAGTATTTCAGTAAATTTAGAATCAAATTTTATAATCTTTCCAATAAAAATGTTGAAGATGCCATTGAATGTTTTGTACAGAGTCGAAATGTGAAAATGATGGCCATGGTTGCAAAAAACATCAATTACTTTCAGCGAATTTTATTTCATAACAAGATTGAAGAGATTACTTATCACACCCGCATTCCGTTTTTGGTAATGCACGATAAGATGCATTAGGTGTGGTGTACTAGGCATTAAGTACAAAGTATTAAGTACAAAGTATTAGAAATTAAGTACAAGTATCTAGTAATATTTGGCAATCGTAGGGTTTTAAATAATGCAATTAGAATAAATTACAACGTGTTCTGATGCTTTTTAATTTCATAATGAATCCAGATTTCACCATTTGTCGTCTATTGCGCTATCCAAATTTTGGTTTTAAAGCGATAAATATTTCTGAAAACATCGATTCTTTGCCCATAATATTCAATGATTAACTATTCAGAGCATTGAAATGATATTTAACATGGTTTTATACGATTTAAATCTTTAAATTTATTATCTAATAAAATACTGTACTATGGTTTCTATTCTTTTTCCAACAGATTTTTCTGAAAACTCAATGAATGCCATTCGGTATGCTTTGGAGTTTTTTAAGTATGAAAACGCTCAGTTTTACTTTATGCACGTTTATCAAAAGGAATTCTATGATCATGAGGATTTAGTGTCGCGTGAGGTATATGACGAGGTTTTGGAACGTGTTAAAAACGAGTCGGAAGCCAAATTGGAAAACCTGTTGAAAACGGTTAAGGAAATTTCGCCAAACCCAAGATTCCAATACCATAGCATTTCGGCCTACAATTCCTTGGTTGAGGAAGCCAGTCGCATTGTGAATGAGAAAGATATTGATTTGATCGTTATGGGCACGAAAGGCAAATCGGATGATCGAAAAATTGTCTTTGGAAGCCAAACCTTTCAGGTTTTAAAATATGTTCAATGTCCTGTTTTGGCCATTCCAGCCAATTATACCAATACTCAGCCAAAGCGTATTTTGTTTCCTACCGATTATCTCATTCCTTATAAACGCAGAGAGTTGAAGCTGGTATGTGATTTGGCTGGATCCTACAGAAGTGTGGTTGATGTGGTCTATGTTTCAAAAAGCGATAAATTATCCATGCGTCAAGAGGATAATCAGAAGTTTATAAAAGATACCATTTGTAAGACCGAATTAAATTTCTATACCATAAATGAAAAGGATGTCGCCAAAGCCATAAGAAATTACATAAAAGAGCACCAAGTGGATATGTTGGTCATGGTAAATTCCCAATATTCGTTTTTGGAAAATGTTTTATTTCCGTCAACCATAGACAAAGTCAGTTTGGATTTGAAGATTCCACTTTTGGCGATGCAAAATTCGACGCGTTCTATATAAATAGAATTAGCCTAAAGATCATGAAAAATATCTTACTGCCCACTGATTTTTCTAATAACTCATGGAACGCCCTTAGGTATGCGATCAAGCTTTTTGAAAATGACCATTGTACTTTTCATTTGTTCACTGCTTATACCCCGGTGGTTTATGATTTGACCTAGGTGCTATTGGCCAGTGCTGCACAATTTGGTCTGCGTGATCCTATTAGAGATGTTTCAAGAGAACATTTAAATGAGCTGGAAACGCGGATTTTAGACGAATTCGGCAAGGGAGAGTGATATGGTGGCCTTCATCAATAGAAAGCATAAGTTTTTTGCAGGTATCCTTAATCAGCCATTGGTTAAAGGAATTGCTTATAATTCGAAAGTGCCAGTTTTGGTCATGCATGATGTGAAGGATTAGTTTTGAAGAGCAAGGACTTGAATTGTAAAGTGTGAGCGATTTGTTTTTATAATTAAATAGGATCTGTTTTAATCAATAAGATGTCTTTACCATATGACATAATTATCATTTAAGCAATGAAGAAAAGAGTTATAGAAGCCATAAAGAATTTTGATAGCGATGCCCTCGATGCACTACTCGACAACGAAAAGTCTTATATGGAAGTTTCAAAATCGCTCTTTATTAGTACCTTAAAAAGCACCTTTGAATCTGTGAAAGAGGACGGATGCCAAGCTTTTGATGATGTTTTTTTCGGTATATGTGGAAGCTGCAATAAGGGATGTGAAGGCATGACTTTTTTATCAAACAGTGGACATTATTTGGATATTTTTATCGAAAGTAAAGATGATTATTCTGTGGATGATATCTATGTATGCAATGATTTATCCAATCTTACTGGTCTCGAAAAGCTACATGATCTAAGCTTTGATTTCGACGAAGATGAGAAAGTGCTCTTCACGCCAAATAATGAATATCTTTTAATCAAGGAACAGTATGAACTATTGCTATCTGAATTGCGCAATTTAGAGGATGGCATTACATTGGATGAGTTTGTCGCGTGGTACGATGGATTTATTTACCTGAGAGATTTTATAAACGACTTAGATCCGTTTTCAAATTTCCCCTTTAAACTCTTCAATTTAATTTATGTTTCACTTTGGAAACTTGACAATATTGTAGAAATCAAGACAAAATCCGAACATGTCCTAGAAGCGCTCATCGATTTTGAGGTAGCTAAAACTGAACGAGATCAACTGATCTGGTTTTTCGAAAACGAAGAAGATCAATTTATAAGTACTTTTGATATGGATGTTGAAGGCTTGGACAGCAATTCTCATATCGCTTTTCGCTTGGATGAAATAAACCTTATCATTGATATTTCTGGTTACGAATATGTCTTGGATTATTTTTTAAAGCTGGAAAATTTTCATGACCATATGATGGAAAAATATGAGCCACTTCCCCAACATTATCAGAAATCCGAAACCGGAGAAATAATACCGTTATTGCATAACTATTTACGTCTCCACAATAAGTTTTTGGATCTTTTGGAAAGATATCGACCGGACATTTAGATCTGTTTAAGAATTACAATTTAGCGACCATTTCCATAAGGTTAGCTATATATAATACCCAGCTTAACGTCGGTAAGTTTATCTAAAAGTCTGCAAATCACTAATTCTGAGCTGGAGGAGTAATCATAATATGCGAACGGTGGGTGTTTGCATCCATCAACCATGGCATCCCTGGTGCTTGAGGCTTGGTTGGTAATCCGGTTTCGAGAGAGGTCATATAAGGTTTGTAAAATACATAGCGAATTCTACTGTTTTTTAGCTCGCCGGTTCCCATATCATAATCCTCTTTTTTAGCCGTAACAACATATAAAGCCGCTGGTGTTTTAGGCATTTCCAAGGTTCCTGCATCGATTTCAGTTTTGCGAATATCACGCTTTTCGGCTTCGGTTTTTCCTTCGGCAACCAGTTCACGACCTCGGCTCATATAAGGTTCTAATTTGTCACTATAACAGGAAACGCTAATTCCATTTCGTTCTGGATCATTGGCTAAACAAATCATTTCGTTGGTGCCTTCGCGCAACGTTATAAGTTCGCCTTTTTGATTGTAGCCCAAAATTTTGGCGCCATCTTGATACATTTCAGGACAGGCATAGAGCGCTGTTTTGATCTGACTTTCTGCCGATGGAATTTGAGATTGGCCAATAGCTGATGAAAAACAAATGAGCGCTGATAATAGAAACAGATTTTTCATAATGAAGGGTTTTTAAATGGACGGATTAAGTTACGAAAGTTATTGGGAATGAGGGATGTGTTTGAAATTGTTTTTTTTTTTAGTCTCAGAATAAGTTAAAACCACGCTAGAATGTTCGTCGGGCTGGTTTGGAACTTTTGTTCATAGAATTGTCTAGTATTGATGTCGTGCAAAAACACTTCTAAAATAAAAGTAAGATTCCTAATTTTTTGTGTATCCCAACAAGACCTTCAAAATTCAATTAAACCAAACCGCATACCCTTCGCGACGTAGTTCCAATGAAATTTGTTCTTCGGCCTTTAAGGCTTCAGCTCTGTTTAAAAAAGGATCAATATGCGTGTAGAGACTTGGCCGTAAATACAATCCGTATTTCTCAACGATATTGGCGGAGAGTTTATGTCCCTTTTTATTGATATAGCCCGTTTTATGCTGAAGGAAACGTTCTTGTGGGGTTTTACTGGTCATGCCAACATAAACACATTGCAGGACACCATTAAACTGAGGATTTGCATTCCTGAATTTTGTGTTTTCGGTAAAAACCCGTTTTGAAAGTTCAATCACATAAATGGTATAAAACGTTTTTGCCATTTGTCTAATTTAGTGTTATTGGGATGAAATCAAAACATTATTCATTCTATACTATTCTTGATTATGACGTTAATGGTGTTTTTTGGCGCCATTGTTGGTGTTTTTCACCAACAATTCTATCTTTCAAAGAATGATTCGTCCCAAAGCACTTCTTAATAGTCAAATATCTATCTAAAATAAAACAGTGCTTTATCGCTTACTTCGGCATAACCAATTCCAATGTATGCTTATATTTTTCAGGATAAAGTGCTTTTTTGCTCTTCAATTCTTGAGATAAAACTGTCATCATCATCTTGAGTTGTTCAGGATTGGTATCCGATAGATCAAGAGCTTCAAATGGATCTTCTTTTAGGTTGAAAAGTTCATAGCGCGGCTCACTTTCTGGTTGATAGTGATAAACGATTTTCCAGTCTGATTTAACCAAGCTTGTAAAATAGTTACTGCGGTGCGCATGAGGGAAATGATTTAAGAAAATCTCATCACGATTCTTGTTTTCCTTGCCATTCAACTGATCCTGCAAGTCATAACCATCCATGATATAATCTTTTGGAGTCGACACATTCGTAAGATGGCTTAGAGTTGGGAAAATATCCAAAATAGAGCCCAACTGTTCTTGAATCGCATTTTGTGCGATAGGTAATTTTTTTTGATTGCTTGCTTGATCATTTGGCGAAACCCAGGCTGCAATAAAGGGCACGCGCATGCCGCCTTCCCAGTGATTTCCTTTTTTACCTTTTAAAGGAGAAGAGCTGCTATAATCGTTTTCAATTGGCAACGGTGCATCTGATCCGTTATCTCCCAAGAATAAGATGATCGTATTTGCTCCTAGTCCCAAATCTTTAACATGTTGCAGGATATCGCCAAGAGATTTGTCCATGCCCTCAATTAACGTCGCATAGGCTTGAGCATCCTTTGATTTCCCTGAATTCACATAATGCTGTGCAAAACGCTGATCTGAATAAAATGGCGAGTGAACAGCGTAATGAGACATATTAAGAAAAAACGGTTTTCCTTCTTCTTTAGCTTGCGAAATGGCCAGATTGGCCTCTAAAGTCAAAGCTTCGGTTAAAAATATATCTTGGCCGTGGTATTTTTCCAAGCCAGGCACTGCTCTTGGTTTATCGCCGCCTGTATGTCCAAAACCTTCCGTGCCCAAATAACTCCCGGGTTGTCCAATCGAGCTGCCGCCGATATTAACATCAAAACCTATATTAAGCGGATTTTCGCCATCACTATCCATCGGCCCAAAATGTGCTTTCCCGACATGGATTGTTTTATAGCCGTTTTGCTGCAATAGTTTCGGAAGCGTTACTGAGGCTTTAGTAAGTCCTTTCCAATTCCAGTTCGTTGGGCCAAATTCTGTACGATTATTGCTTTCAGGATGTACCCAATTCGTTACTCCGTGGCGCGCAGAATTTTGTCCTGTCATAATGGAGGTTCGCGAAGGTGAACAAACCGAATGTGCATAAAAATTTGTAAATCGAGTGCCTTGTTCTGCTAGTTTCTCCATGTTAGGCGTGATGTAAAAGTCATTCAGCGGAAATTTTTCTGGATGGCCCTTCGCGTCGGTTATAAATGGTACTGATGTATCCATAAGGCCCATGTCATCAATCAGAAAGACGATGATGTTTGGTGGGGTAGGTTCTTTTTTTGTGGTAGCACAGGAGGATGTACAAAGCAATATTAACATTGCAACGGCTGAAAAAGGGATTCTTAAATTCATCTTGATCTTTACTTTCTAATTATAATAGTTGTTTAACGAGCGGAACTCACAAAAATACCAATGTTCTTTTTGGGAATTTGAATTAGCTGATTTCTTATTTGTTCTAAATAAAGGACTAAGTGATATTTTTTCAATTTTCTATGGAAATCAGTTTCAATTCCAGTTTACAAAAAATCATCAACATTTACAAGTATAATCACTCATCACTAAATGAAATATGGTCAAAGAAACAATTCTAATCAGTTTCAACATAATCGTAAAAAAAACAAAAATATTGAAGATTCCGAATCCAATAACTGGGCAGTTTTATTAACATTTCCTTCTTTTTAAACTTTTTTAAACCCTAAAAAACCGGTTTTTTCACTCAGAAATACTTGTTGGTTTCCTATCTTTTTCATAGCGTAAACATTAAATTTTTCAAACCTTCTAACTCTCAGTAATTTCGAAATTTCTTCCAATTGTTATCAATTGTTGATAACCATTTAACAACCTTTTGAGGACGCATTCAAAAGTCATTAATAAATTTGACATCTTTACACCTCGTTTATTTTATTAATTCTTAGTCCTTATTCTCATGGAAATTACCCACGTCATTAAAAGAGATTTTCGCACGAAACTCTTTCATTTACAAAAAATTACAGATGCGATATTAAAAGCGATGACCGCTGCAAATCACGGCGGACCTGAAGATGCACAGCGCATATCTGAGATGGTTTATGGAGCACTTCTTGAAAGAAAAACATTGGATGCGAATTATATTCCTACCGTGGAGGAGGTTCAGGATTTTGTTGAAACCAAATTGATGGAAACTGGATTTTTTGATGTCGCTAAAGGATACATTCTTTACAGAAATCAGCAAACCCAAAAACGCAAATTGAACATCTTTGAAAAGCGGATCAATTTAAAGCCTTATGAATATCCTGCACTCTACGAATATGTCCCGGCGATTCGTCATTCGTATTGGATTCATACTGAATTTAACTTTACAAGTGACATCCAGGATTTTAAAACCCGTCTCACAGAAGTAGAGCAAACTGCAATTAAAAACACGATGCTTGCCATTTCACAAATAGAAGTGGCAGTAAAAAGTTTTTGGGGCGATATTTATCACAGAATGCCAAAGCCAGAGATCGGTTCAGTGGGTGCCACCTTTGCTGAAAGTGAAGTGCGCCATCATGACGCCTATTCGCATTTGCTGGAAATATTAGGATTGAATGAAGAATTTCAGGATCTAAAGAAAAAACCAGCCATTATGATGCGGGTTCAATATTTGGAAACCGCTCTTAAAAATGCGAAAAGTGAAGATAACAAAGACTATGCAGAATCAATTTTGCTATTCTCGCTCTTTATCGAACACGTTTCGTTATTCTCCCAGTTTTTGATTATTATGGCCTTTAACAAGCATAAAAACATGCTTAAGGGTATTTCAAATGTGGTGGAAGCTACTTCAAAAGAAGAGCAAATTCATGGCGACTTTGGAATTGATCTTATCAAAATCATCAAAGACGAAAATCCAGATTGGTTCGATGCGGAATATAATGTCATGATTCAAGCCATGTGTAAAGAAGCCTATGCCGCTGAAAGCAGAATTGTGGATTGGATTTTTGAAGATGGCGAACTTGATTTCCTACCTAAAGCAGTGGTTAATGAATTTATCAAAAACCGTTTCAATAATTCCCTTGAAAGCATCGGTATTTCAAAAATATTTGACATCGACGAAAGTCTGATCGCACAAACCGAATGGTTTGATGATGAGATTATCGGTACCAAACACGGCGATTTCTTCGTGAAACGCTCAATCAACTACAGTAAAAGAACGCAAAGTATAACCAGTGATGACCTTTTTTAAATGAACAATCAAAACCAAACCCTCGACACTCAGACTTCAAAAACAATTTCAGAAACTGACAACCTTTTAAACGCTCGAAAGGAAGCGCTCCATCTTACGGGAGAAAATGAACCGAAAGGCTTTGAATGGCTTAATGAATACAGCCGCAGCTTTTTAGGATCAGGTTATTTAAGCCCAGGCGTCACTGCTGAGGAACGCATTCGCGAGATTGCGGACAGAGCTGAGCAAATATTGGGTATCCCAGGTTATTCAGACAAGTTTTATGGCTATATGTCTGAAGGATTTTTCTCTTTGGCATCACCGGTGTGGTCTAATTTCGGTCAGAAAAGAGGCCTGCCTATCAGCTGTTTTGGATCACATATTGGCGACGATATGGGGAACATTCTATACACGCAGTCTGAAGTGGGGATGATGTCTAAACTTGGCGGAGGAACTTCAGGATATTTTGGAAAAATACGTCATCGTGGTGCTGAGGTCAAAAATAACGGACAAGCGTCTGGTGCAGTTCACATCATGCAGTTGTTTGAGTCGATGGTGGATGTCGTGAGCCAAGGTTCCGTAAGACGTGGCCGTTTTTCACCGTATTTGCCAGTGGAACATGCTGACATTATGGAGTTCTTGGAAATCGGTACCGAAGGAAATCCTATTCAGGAATTAACCCACGGGGTCACTGTGACCAATGAATGGATGCAGGAAATGGTGGATGGCGATGAGAAAAAGCGTGCGATCTGGGCAAAAGTATTGCAACGTAGAGGCGAAATGGGCTATCCATATATCTTCTTTAAGGACAATGCCAATAACGCTGCCGCAGATGTTTATAAGGATAAGGACCTTCCTATTTACGCCAGTAACTTGTGTACTGAAATCATGTTGCCTTCCAATGACGATTGGTCGTTTGTATGCGTACTTTCTTCAGTCAATTTATTGCATTATGACAAGTGGAAAGATACAGATGCGGTTGAGACGATGGTCTATTTCCTAGACGCCGTGATCACTGAGTTTGTTGATAAATTGGAAGCTTATCGCGATTCAGAAAGTAGAGAGGACAGACAAACGTTCTTGTTTATGGAGCGCGCTTACAATTTTGCCAAAGATAATCGTGCTTTAGGACTTGGGGTTTTAGGCTGGCACTCCTTATTACAATCGAGAATGCTACCTTTAAATAGCGAAAAGGCTTATAATTTGAACAATGAGATCTTTAAGGTCATCAAAGAAAAATCTTATAAAGCTTCAGAAGAATTAGCGGTAATGTTTGGCGAGCCAGAAGTTTTAAAAGGTTACGGACGACGTAATGCGACGTTGAACGCTATTGCGCCAACTACGTCATCAGCTTTCATTTTAGGACAAGTGTCACAAGGTATCGAACCAATTTGGTCGAATGTGTATGTGAAGGATATCGCTAAAATTAAAACCACCATCAAAAATTCTTATTTAGAGGAATTATTGGAGGAGAAAGGCCAAAACACGCAAGAAGTTTGGAGAGACATCCGTAATAACGACGGCTCTGTACAGCATCTTGATTTCCTAACGGAAAACGAAAAAGATGTGTTTAAAACCTATTCAGAAATTGATCAATTAGATTTGATTTACCAAGCGGCTCACCGTCAGAATTATATTGACCAAGGACAGTCGTTAAATATCATCGTGCATCCAGAAATGCCGGTTAAAGAGATTAACAAAATCCACGTTACCGCTTGGAAATTAGGCTTGAAATCACTTTACTACCAACACAGTATGAATGCCGCTCAAAAATTTGCACAGAAAAAAGACTGCGCAAGTTGCGAGGCATAAGCTTCCTTATTGAGCAGTTGCTTTGAACACTGCAAAATGAAGATTAAAAAGAACAGGTTCACTATTAGTTGAGCCTGTTTTTTTTATTTCATAGACTTTTACACCGCCTTGAGAGCTCTTATTTAGTAAATATATCTTCAACCCTTTCCGTTTTAAGTCTTGGTTCTTGATTCTTTTAGCGAAGCGGTCTTAATTCTTTTTTTTATCACTTGTTAAAAAATTGCAAAACCCCAGTTTCGTTCTTTGTCATTATAAATAAGCCTTATTTTCGCTTGTTGAATTATGTTTAATATGTCACAGCAGATAAATCATGATAATGTTGGAGGTGAAGCTCTTGTTTTAGAGGCTCGAGAAGCAAGGTTGATTTCTGATACTAAAGTAAAAGAAGCTGAACTTAAGCAACTTTTGGAAATCTCTGCTTTGAACAAAAAGTCTTTTTCCGAACGGATGAAAGCCAATCGATTTTGGCTGGTACGCGGTGTTTATTATGCATTCTATTCGGTTTGGATGATCGTAATGACGATCGGCATCGCTATTGCGTGGTTAATTGCGATGTTATTTATATGAAACCTCGACTTCCTTTAAAACTGCTACATGTATATGGATTCTTGTCCTTGGCGGTGTTTTTAGTTGTGCAAAGTCTGAAATTATGTTCTGTTTCAAATCCCAATTGGATTTTCCATCATCTCAATGATTTTTTAGTGATTCCGATGGTGGCAATTGTGGCCTTACATGGCGTTTGGTGGATTAAAAAAGACCATACTATTCGCTTAGATAAGTTTACAGTCTTAAGTCTGGTCGCGCTTTTTTCGATTGTTTTTGAATACTTTCTTCCACAGCAATCGTATCGATATACTGGCGATATTTGGGATGTGGTTTGTTATTTCATGGGAGGACTGATGTTTTATATCTTACAGAAAATCGAATAGAACAGGTTTCAATTTCAATTTCACTTTCAATTTCGATTTCAATTTCAAATTCCGGCCTCCGCAAATGCTTCGGATGGGCAGGCAATTTCACTTTCATTTTCATTACAATGCTCTCTGTGGAACTCTGTGTCTACTTTTATGTAACCCTGTGCAATAATCATTTATGGAACGCTGATTTCTGCTGAATTTCGCTGTTTTTTTTCACACGGATTTTACTGGTAAACACAGATTATTATAAGCGATTGTATATAAACACTTAATAGTTTCACGGAGAGTCAGGAATTTTATGAAATCCTGATTTATTCAAAACTCCCTTTGTGGATCTTTGTGTGGCCTTTGTGCAACTTTAAGTTATAGCTTGTAGAACAATTCTCTCAATAAGATTCCCGCAAATTTCCACAGATAATTGATGCTAACTATTTTATGTTCCATCGTTCCTCAAACCTAACTCCTAATTCCTCATCCCTAATAAATCCTCTTTTATCTTCTTCTATAAAGCAGACTTTCTGTAACTTTAGAGCTCAAAAAAAACACTATTTATGACAGCCCAAGAAAAAGTAGCTTCTCTTAGAGAGGAGATGAAGAAAAATAACATTGATGCCTTTATCGTTTATTCCGCCGATCCACACATGAGCGAATACCTTCCCGCCGAATGGCAAGAACGCACTTGGCTTTCAGGATTTACAGGCTCAGCTGGATTCGTCGTGATTACCTCTGATAAAGCTGGACTTTGGACAGACGGACGTTACTTTACCCAAGCGCCCCTAGAGCTTAAAGGTTCAGGTATCGATTTGTTTAAGGATGGGATAGAAGGAACCCCCAATTATATCGATTGGATTATTTCTGAAACTTCCGAAGGTGCAACGATCGCTGTAAATGGTATCGCTACGTCACATGCCAATTGGGTGGCTTTAGAGGATAAATTGACCAAGCATAAACGTTTTCTGAAAGATTTGCCTTTACTGAAAAATGTATGGACGAAGCGACCTGCACCGAGTAAAAATGCTGTTTTTGTGCACCCAATAGAACTTGCTGGACAATCGGTAACCGATAAAATTGCCGCTATCCGAGAGAAAATGAAGGAAGAAGGCGCTACAGCACACGTGATTTCCAGTTTGGATGATGTGGCTTGGACCCTAAATCTACGTGGAAGTGATGTCAATTGCAATCCTGTGTTTTTAGGCTATATCTTGATGACGATGGAGGAGTGTTTTCTTTTTGTTGATTTATTTAAATTAGATGACGACACCGAACTTCTCATGAAAAAATTAGGAGTGTTCACAAAACCCTACCATAATTTTTTCGATCATCTTGGAATGCTGAAAAACCAATCCATTCTGATTGCGCCCAACAGTAACCAATCTATTTTTGAAACGGTTAAAAATAACAATACAATCATTGAAAAGCCAGTGCCTGGAAATTTGATGAAGGCCGTTAAAAACGAAACCGAGCAGGAAGGATTCAGAACGGTGATGGTTCGCGATGGCGTTGCGATGGTTAAGTTTCTTCATTGGTTGACACATACGGTGGGCAAAGAAGAAATGGACGAATATAGCATCGGTAAAAAA
This sequence comes from Gelidibacter sp., assembly GCF_053579655.1. Classification (NCBI taxonomy): domain Bacteria; kingdom Pseudomonadati; phylum Bacteroidota; class Flavobacteriia; order Flavobacteriales; family Flavobacteriaceae; genus Gelidibacter; species Gelidibacter sp. Next base: position 26,222 of record NZ_JBMDWE010000012.1, read on the forward strand.
CTACTCGAGTTTCGTGCAGAAGGAAAGAATTTTATAGGCAATAGTTTTGGCAGCATTGTCGGCTATAAAGACAATGGTGCGATTATGCATTATTCTGCGGCTTCTGAAGGAAGTAAAAAGATAGTAGATCACGGCAGTATTTTGGTAGATTCGGGTGGTCAATATTTAGAAGGCACCACTGATATTACCCGAACCTTTCCGCTAGGTGAAGTTTCTGATGAATTTAAGAAAGATGCTACCATAGTGCTTCAAGGTTTGATTCATTTGTCCCTGGCGAAATTTCCTAGAGGCACCAAAGGTGTTCAACTCGACGCTTTGGCCCGAATGCCCTTATGGAAAGAGGGGAAAGATTTTAATCATGGCACTGGGCATGGCGTGGGCAGTTTTTTAAATGTGCATGAAGGACCACAAAGTATTCGCAAAGAACTTAATCCAGTGGACTTGCAAGCAGGAATGGTGCTGTCCAATGAACCTGGCTATTATGTAGAAGGTCAATACGGCATCCGTCATGAGAATTTGATTCTGATCAAAACTTGGAAGAAAACTGAATGGAATACCTTTTACGAATTTGAAACCTTGACCTTGTGTCCGTTCTTTAAAAGTATCATTGTGAAAGACTTACTTTCTCAAGAAGAAATTGATTGGATTAATGCCTACCACAAGATAGTTCAAGAAAAACTTGCTCCCTATTTGGATGGCGAAGTCAAGGCATGGTTTGAAAATTTGGTAGCACCGTTATAAGAAAGCGATCATATATAATCTATAGAACTACCCGAAGCGGTGTTTCGGGTAGTTAAATTATGGACCTGTGGTTTTAGGAAACACGTTTTACCTCAGTTGTTTGCGTCCTCTTTCATAAAACGTTTTCCTTTCATACCCTGGAACTAACATACCTCCCGTCGCCCAAACGATATGTGTCGCGTTTTTCATGTTGAGATGATGCATTTTTGCATATTCGGTTTTTTGTGTCCGTTGAGGCCCGATAAATCCTGCCGTTGCTGAAGGTTCTAGAAAGATATTCTCGGAATCTTTTAATTGGGCTAAAAGTTTAAAAAGTTGCTCATCTTCAATAGTGAAAATTCCACTGATCAAATGTTTGCTGATTTCTGTAGCAAAATGCGATGCCCGCCCCACAGCTAAACCGTCGGCTTCTGTTTTATTATCAAGTCCGATATCTTGTACACTGATATGGCTCATTTCGCCGGTAACCAAACCTATTAATACAGCAGGACAATGTGTGGGCTCTACAAAGAAACAGTGCACATGATCCCCATAAATTTGTTTGAGACCAAAAGCGGTACCGCCTGGAGAACCACCAACACCACAAGGTGAATATACGAATAGCGGATGTTCCGCATCGACCTGAATATATTGTTCTTTTAACTGTTCAGCAATCCGGAGTGCGCCAACCGTATAGCCTAAAAATAAATCTTGAGAATCTTCATCATCCACAAAGTGTGCCTTCGGATCGGCTTTGGTTTGTTGTCGTCCGGCGAGAATGGCTTCGCTAAAATCGCCAGCAAACTCGATGATAATGGCGCCCTTTTCACGCAATAAGTCTTTTTTCCATTGTTTAGCATCAGCCGATACGTAAACAGTGACTTGAAAACCTAATTTTGCACTGATGATGCCTATACTTAGTCCGAGATTACCAGTGGAGCCCACACCAATTTTATATTGACTAAAAAACTCATTGAATTTAGGGGAGGTCAAAATACTATAATCATCTTCCATTTTCAATAGTCCTGCTTCAAGCGCTAATTCTTCCGCATATTTCATGATTTCAAAAAAACCACCGCGGGCTTTAATAGAACCAGAAATAGGAAGTTCATTATCACATTTCAGGAATAATCGGCCCTCAATAGCGCCGTTATGCTCATTTAAAAGCGATTTCATCTTTGAAATTTCTCGAAGAGGCGACTCTAGCACGCCATGACTTTTTTCAGTTTCCGGAAAAGCTTTCACAAAAAAGGGAGCAAACCGTGTCCATAATTGTTCGGCAGCTCTCATATCTTCCATAGATATGGAAAATTTAGGTGCAGTTTGCATGGATTCTAATTCCGGATTTAACCAAGAAACAGGTTTTGCCGCTATGATTTCTTGAAGAATAGGAGCGGATTTTATAAAGGCCTCTATTTTATTTATTGGATACATATCGTTGGAATTTTATCAGTAAAATAACTTCCTATTTAGAAAACTTAAAATACGTGATTTTATTCGATTTGTATTCAAATTGAAGCGCATTTTATCAGTTATGAACACTTATGAATTTTTCGGTTTTCATCAACACATCAATAATAACTATCGCTTATTAGGAAACGTTTTACAATTTAAAGTCTAGGTGCTTCTTAATTCTAAAAGCGAAGTGGTGCTAGCTGAGCCTGTCGAAGCTTCTTGCTTCTTTTTTCTGCAATCTTTTCATCACTTGGTCTAAAATGACTTTATAAAGGGGAAGGAAAAACAGCGCGTTGATGACCATTTTAAAAATATAATCGACCGTGGCGATTTCAAACAGATTTTCGGAGAGGTAAGCGTCTGAGCTTTTATAGAATGCAATGATAAAAAACACAAAAGTGTCCATGAAATTTCCAAAAATTGCCGAAGCCGTTGGTGCGTGCCACCACTGCTTGTGCTGTCTGAGTTTATTAAACACATACACATCTAAAATCTGCCCGACCACATAAGCCGAGAAACTGGCAATGGCAATACGAGCCACAAAAAGATCAAAGTGTAAGAACGATTCAAAGCCCAACCATGTGCCGTGACGAAAGCCGACCGTAATTAAATAGGAAACCACCAAGGCCGGAAACATCGCATAAAAAATAATCCGTCGTCCTAATCGTGCACCAAAAAGACGTACCGTTAAATCGGTAGCCAAAAAGATGAACGGAAATGTGAACGCCCCCCAAGTGGCCTTAAAGCCAAATACGGTAATAGGGAATTGGACTAAATAGTTGCTTGAGGCAACAATAACAATATGAAATACGGCCAATAATAAGGCAAGCCGCTGTATTTTTTTGGAAGGCATAAGTGTTTCTTAGTTTTTTAACGTGGGAGAATTTCGAACCACGTGTTCCATTTTGATGACCAATTTGGGGTGCAAAGGTACCTCCTTTTTTAGCCTTTTTGAGTATAATAAGATTTAAATTTCACGATACGACGTCCTATGAATTCTATAGATATTTAGTTCAGGATTTGTTCAGCATAGTCTTTTCAATGCGTTGATTGGTAATTTTGTAAGTGATAAAAATAGCGATCAACAAGCCAGCTTGTGCTAGGATTGTTTCCAAGGTAGGATAAAAGCCTAACCAATCAATGCGGAATAGTGAAGGGATACCGGTTACCGAAATCCAACCACTTTCCTGGAGCGAATGGAAACCTTTGCCCATAAGAATGATCGCTAAGAACACCACAATCCATGAGGAGTATTGAAACAATTGCCGTACAGGAATGCGTTTAGAATATTTTTGAAATAGATAAACCATCGCTGCAATACAAGCCACTGCCGCCAAAACGCCCAAAGCTATAGCTGACTTATTCTCTGGTTCAGATTCTAGATTGATGGCCTGAAGGAAGAGGATGACTTCAAATGCCTCGCGGAAGACCACCATAAAGGAAAACGCCGCCAAGCCGAACATTTTATCTTTCTGAAGATAGCGTCCAATTTTGTTTTCGATGAATTCTTTCCATTTTTTGGCATGGGAATGGTTGTGAAGCCAAAAGCCCACGTAAACCAAGATCACTACGGCAAACAAGGCAATTAAGCCTTCCATGATTTCTCGGTTTTTAGCGCCAAACTGAATGATGTAATCTGAAAGAAACCAACCCGCAATTCCCAAAATAACCGCCGTAATCCAACCACCGTGAAGCCACGGGAGCGCTTTTTTAACGCCCGAAGTACGTATTAATGCCAAAACGACCGCTAATATGAGAAAAGCTTCTAAGCCTTCCCGCAACATAATGGAAGCTGCTAACACAAAAGTCAACCAGTAGTTTAATTTATGGTTTTGTAATATTTGGGAGGCATCATCAATGAGTGTTAATGCTTTATAGGTTTCTTCTTTGAGAGTTTCTACGCCTAAATCTTGTTCAATTGCTTGCCTGACTTTGAGCATTTGCTGCTCAATTTTCAGGGTAAAGGCTGGATTGTTTGCGTTTAATCGGGCTTCTACAGGCTCAATACCTTCCAAATAGGCGGTTAATGCGCTGGTGCGTGCCAAGGTTTTGTTACCGTCGGTATAATTTTTTAATGCAGCATTCAAATGCTCTTTCGCGATACTCAAACTGCTATTGGATTCTTCGCCCGTCGGTACCAATAAGCGTAAGGCTTTTAATTGCAGGGTAGCCTTGCCGGATTTTTCAGAAAGTCTAGCCAGTAATTCATCATCTGAATAGGTTGCCACATCTTTTAAATTCACCTCAGGATATATCTTTTCGAAATGCGCTCTTAAGGCAGTCGTATCCGTTTGATCATCTTGAAACCGTATTGCTTTGATGTAAAATGCCAAATCCCAAAGTTGGTCCTCGGTCAATTCAGAAAAGGCACGCATGCTGGTACCGTTGACACCTAGTTTTATAGTATTGTACGCCTGAAAAGGCGACACCTGGCGCATTAAATCCGAATGGTTAAAGTCGCTAGGAGCAGGGTCAAGACCTTCTGCCCATGGCCCATCGCCATTGCCTTTTGTACCGTGACATGAAGCACAGTTGATCGCGTAGAGTGCTTTTCCTTTTGAGGCATCTGGCCAAAGTGCAGGAGCCGTTTGAATGCCAGTGATTTCAATAAGGCTGTTTCTTATGCGTCGGGATAATTCGCCCACCTCGGTGGCAGATTTTTTTTCTTGAACAAAAATCTTCAGCTGTTCCAAAGCTTCAAGCACGTTTTTGTCCTTTTCTGAAAGAAAGGAACCTTCCTTGGTCAGATCGTAGGCCTGTGCTGAAAACTCGAGCATCTCCTCGTATTCATCGGCATCGACAATTTCCCCGTTTTGAACAGCTTCAGGATAATCTCTTGCAATATAATCCAAGAGATGAATCACGGTTTCGGTGGTCTGGTCATTGGATTGTGAAAAGACGTTGGATGTGGTTATGGAAACTAATATGAAGGCCATCAAAAACCTGATGGAGGACAGGCTATGCATTATTCGCTATTTATAATTAGACTTAATAAGTACAAATATAAACTTTATGAGGATGAAGTAAACTGTTTTTGTAAGGATTTGTTGCGTTGCTTAGGAAGTTTGAGGGAAATGCGCTGCTATTATTTATTTTTCAAGATGAGCATTACGAACAACATTTGGCAACTTAAAAAAATAACTTATTGCTCCAAGATTCAGGATAAGCTTGTTGAATTTAATGTGCATATCAATTAATAAAGAAATAATGGCTTTTCCAAAAAAAAGCCTGTCATTTCAGATCAGATCCAATTTTTGAATAAGGTTACATTTGTGTTTTTTTGACACTAATTTCACGAATTCCGTTGTCTGAAAATACAGGCTTAAATTATTTACTCAAAATTTCACCAATGTAAAAGACATTTCGTCTGTTTGATTTATAGGTTTCAGAGCGGTATATAATTTCCCTTTAATTGCATCTTTTGAATAAGGATACATTTGTGGTTTTTGACACTGATTTCACGGATTTTCACAAATTTGTTCACCCTTTTAATTAGAGACATAAATTTTTTGCTATAAATATGACGAAAGGAATAGACCTTTAGTCTATTTTGATTTATTATATTGTTGCTTGTTTTTTCAGTTTCAGAGCTCCATAGGAGCGGTATGTTAATAGATGGAAATGATGGGATTAGAAAATGAGCTCCCATAGGAGCGGCATATTATTTCACGTCGATTATAAGTTATGAATTAATAACCTATCAAAATATAATCTTCAAAATCAAAATTTGTCGATTTTAGCAAAGTGTTTTGGTGTGAGTACCAATACAATCAGGGTGAGAAGTCCTACGGTAACCAATCCGATATAAACCGTGTGGGTCGAATCAAAAAAAGCGTGTTGCAAATAGGTTTGGACTGTGGGGTCGTGATGGGAAGATTGTAAAACCTCAACCACTTCATTCACTTTTGGTAAAGCATTTTGCAAATTGGCGGGTGCCTCCGTTAATTTATCCAATAACACCGAATTGAAAACAGCGGCAAAAATTGCCGCGCCCAAACTTTGTCCGAAATATCTTGAAAACATGCTTGCGCCCGTTACAACACCTCTTTGTCCCCAATCGACTGTGGATTGGACGCCGACCATCAACGGTGTAGAGATCAAACCGAAACCGGCACCCATGAATAATTGCAGGGCAACCAACGTCGCCACAGAGCCTGGATAAGGAATAAACAAGAAGGCTACAATGGCGATGATGACAATTGAAATGCCACAAAGAGCGGTATTTCTAAATCCAATCCGAAGATACAATTTACCGGAAAGTGCGGATGAAAGTGGCCATGTGATGCTCATGCTCGCCAAAATAAAACCTGCAGTTATCGCGCCAACACCAATGACTGATTGTGCAAAAACCGGTAAAAACATACTTGGGCCCATGGTCAAACACCCCATGCCAATGGTAGCAAGATTAGCGCCGACCAAGACGCGTTTTCGCCATACCCATCTTGGTAAGATCGGACTTTCGGCGCGCGCTTCTATCTTCATAGTTGCTAAAATCAAGAACACCGAAATAACCGCAAAAATGAGGGTTTCATAAGAAATCCAATCCCATGACTGTCCACCTTGCATCAATCCGAACATTATAAAAGCGCCAGTAAGTAGTAATGCTAAAGCACCCAACCAATCAATTTTGGCTTGTTTGATGGGTTTATTTTCTTGAAGAAACATGCTGATCATGATGATCGCACCAATCGCAACGGGGATATTGATTAAAAAGATCCAACGCCAGGAGGCATAATCGGCGAGCGCGCCACCAATAGTTGGTCCTAAAATAGCAGACACTCCCCAAACACTAGAGAGATATCCTTGAATTTTAGCGCGTTCTTCCAGCGTATAAATATCGGCAGCAATAGTGTTGACCGTCGCCATAATAGCACCAGCACCGATGGCTTGAAGCCCTCTAAATCCTATCAAACTGACCATGTTCCAAGCACCGGCACACGTAGCCGAGCCTAAAAGAAAAACAATGATGCCAAAAATGAGAATGGGTTTACGACCATAAATATCGGCTAGTTTTCCATAAATGGGAATGGTAATGGTTTGAATGAGAAGATATATGGAAAATAACCAACTGAATAATGAAAAGCCACCTAAGTCGCCTACAATCTGTGGAATTGCGGTGGCTACAATTGTACCATCCATTGCAGCTAAGGCCATGGTTACCATGATTGCCGCTAAAATCCAGCCTCTATTTGGTTGGCTAGGGGTATTGTGCTTCATAAAATTAATTCCTATTATTTTAATCCGTGCAAAGTTAAAGCTTAATGGAATAATGGATAGTTCTTAGGGATGTTTTGTTTATAAATAAAAACAGATCATTTGTTTTTTGCCGCGCACTCAAATATATGTTTTGATAGTGGTGCACAGCGTAGTGTGCAGTACTTCAAGTAATATCGTAATGATGTTTTTATAAGGATTTTTCTTTCCTATAAAAGTCAAAATATTTCCGTGTGATTATGTACAACAGCACTATTTTTATTGGTAATTTAGGTCATCTTAATTAAATGATTTTTTATTATGGTTGTAACTATTTTAAAAACAGATAGTATAAATTCTGATTTTTATCATAGTTTCTGGGTGTTACAATTTATAATTTTATCATCACTAATATTAACATCGTCATGATATCCATTCTTCTTCCTACCGATTTTTCTGAGAATTCCAAGAATGCCATAACCTATGCCACGGAGTTTTTTAAACATCAAACCGTAGCGTTTTTTTTCATGCACGCTTATTATAATGAAGCTCATAGTTATGATGAAATGGTTTCGCGAGGCGTATTTTATGAGATTGTGGATAGTGTAAGGAATAGATCTGAAAGAAATCTTGAAAACATGGTTGCTGAAATTAAAAAAAGCACGCCTAATCCAAGACACACCTATCAGGTTATTTCATCATATAAAACTTTAGTGGAAGCGGCCAATCTGATTTCTGAAGCAAAAAACATCGACCTCATCGTCATGGGAACCACTGGAAAATCAAATCAACGTCGTTTGAAATTTGGAAGCAATACCTTTCAAGTTTTGAAGTCTGTAAAATGTCCGGTTTTGGCAATCCCTTCTCACTATAAGATGACGGAATTGAAAAATATATTGTTTCCTACAGATTATAGGGTACTGTATAAGGAACGAGAATTAAAGCTGTTGAACACTTTGGCAGAGTCTTACAGAAGTCTTATTACGGTTCTCCATATTTCCAAAAACAAAAAATTGACGGTTAAGCAAGGAGAAAACCAAGCTTTTATTAATAATACCGTAAAGAGTACAGAAGTTGATTTTTGTATCGAAAATAATAAAGATATCGCTTTAAGCATTCAGGAATATATAAAAAACAAAGAGATAGAACTTTTGGTTATGGTCAATACCCGTCACTCATTTTGGGAAAAAATTCTGCTTGAGTCTACTATAGATCACATCGGCATCGATCTCAAAATTCCGTTGTTGGTCCTACAAAATGCTACACGTTCCTTAAAGTGAATTAAAATTTAGAACTTATGAAAAACATTCTTTTGCCCACCGATTTTTCAGATAATTCTTGGAATGCCATAAAATATGCCATAAAACTATATAAGAATGAACCGTGCACCTTTCATTTATTTCATGCCTATACACCGATTATCTACAATATAGATTATATGCTTATGGCACCCGCTCAATTTGGTTTGAGTGATCCCATAGAAGATGCTGCAAAGGAAAGTTTGAGTAAACTGTTAGCGCAGATTTCAAATGAATTTGGTGCCAATTCAAACCATACATTTAAAACTATAGCGCGCTTTGATACCTTGGTTTCTGGAGTCATGGATCTCATTCAAGAGCTTAAAATTGATCTTATTGTCATGGGGACGAAAGCGGACACAGGAGCAAAAGAGGTGCTGTTCGGGTCTAACACTGTGCAGGTTTTTAACACTATTACCTGTCCTATTCTCGCTGTCCCATCTGATTTTGAATATGACACACCTCACGAAATATTGTTCCCAACGGACTTAGAAATCAATTTCGAAAACGTACATTTAGAGGTTCTTAAGGCCTTGGCAACCACCAATAATTCAAGAATAAATGTGTTGCATGTGTCTAGCGGCAATGAATTAACAATGGCGCAAATTGAAAACCAAAATCATCTAGCGACTTTATTTGAGGGCACAGCCTATTTGTTTCATGACGTTGGTACTATGGAACTCACTGATGCCATAAATGAATTTCAGGTGAAACACAAAATTAATCTATTGGCCATGGTCAATAATAAACACTCGATTTTCGAGAATCTATTTTTTAAAAATACAATTCGTCAGATTGGTTTTCATTTAAACATTCCATTTCTGGTCATACCAAACATAAAAACAAAGAACTCATGACATCTAAAAAATTAAATATTTTAGTACCAACGGACTTTTCAGACAACGCAGCTAATGCGCTGCATTATGCTTTAAAATTATATGCCAATCAACAGTGCGTATTTTATGTGTTGCACAGTACTTATGTGGATGAAGCAGTGACCAGGGCCTTTGGCGCAGCCTATGTTGACGACAATGAGAATAAGGCCGCTACGAACACAATGAATGCTTTGATAGCCCAAACGGGACTGGCGAATGCCAATGCTAAACACGAATTTATAGCGCTGCAGAGTAAAAAAGAGATAAAAACTGCCGTCAAAAAAGCAGTGAAGAAAAATGCTATTGACATGGTGGTCATGGGAACTAAAGGCACGACTGGCGCCGTTGAATATCTTATGGGCAGCAATACCATAAAAGTCATACGAAACATTGGAGGTTGTCCGGTTTTAATTCTTCCCGATGGATTTGCTTATGTGCAACCCAATCAAATTGCTTTTCCAACGGATTTTAAAAGGAACTATGAAATAAAAGAATTACAGGCACTGAAAGATTTGTCAGATTTATACGGTTCGAAAATTAGAATTGTCCATGTAAAAGTCAACAATAATTTATCAGAAACTCAAGAGATCCATATGAACATCCTAAAGAATTATCTTGAGGATTATGAGCATAGTTTTGATTGGTTGCCGGACACCTCCACAAAATCCAAAGCCATTGCAGCATTTATTGAGGATCAGAAGATAGATATGCTAGCCATGGTAAATTACAAGCATGGGATGTTAGAAAACATCCTGAAGGAGCCGGTTATTAAGAAACTAGCTTTTCATCCCACCATTCCAATTTTGGTAATTCCGAAGTAAAACAAAAACCACATCTACTATTGTGATTTTAAAACGGCGACCTTGAGAGAGTGTCGCCGTTTTTTAATTCATTTAGAACAGAAATAATTTTTATTGCGTTAATGATTTCATTTTCAAAGTGTGACATTTAGATTCCTAATTTTTTCTTTCAGAAATTTTTGAAAAATATTTAATAGATCTAAAACACATTGCTATGGCCGAGAAGAAAAAAAAACCCTCTGAATCCAAGAAGATCACGGATTTAAAAAGTTTCGAAAAAGAAACCAAGGATACAACGATGACCACTAATCAAGGTCTCAAGGTGAATGATACCAATAACTCCTTAAAATCAGGTGAGCGCGGTTCAACCTTGCTCGAAGATTTTTTATTAAGAGAAAAAATAACCAGTTTTGATCACGAACGCATTCCAGAACGAATTGTTCATGCCAGAGGAAGTGGGGCGCACGGGGTATTTGAACTCTATGAAAGTATACCGCAATATAGTAAAGCGGGAATTTTTAACGATACCTCCAGAAAAACGCCAGTATTTGTACGCTTTTCAACGGTGGCTGGCTCTAAAGGTTCGTCTGATTTGGCAAGAGACGTCCGTGGATTTGCCGTGAAATTCTATACCGAAGAAGGCACTTGGGATTTGGTGGGAAATAATATGCCCATTTTTTTCATTCAGGATGCGATGAAGTTCCCAGACTTGGTTCATGCCGTGAAGCCTGAGCCTAATAGGGAAATTCCGCAGGCAGCGTCTGCGCATGATACCTTTTATGATTTTGTTTCGCATGCTACCGAAACACTGCACAATCAAATTTGGGCCATGAGCGACCGCGCCATTCCGCGAAGTTTTAGAATGATGGAAGGTTTTGGGATTCATACCTTCCGATTGATTAATGCCAATGGCGCATCTCATTTTGTGAAATTCCACTGGAAACCAAAATTGGGCGTCCATTCGGTTACTTGGGAGGAAGCGGTTAAAATCAGTGGTGCCGATTCCGACTTTCATCGTCGGGATTTATGGGATGCTATTGAGGCAGGACATTTCCCAGAATGGGAATTCGGAATTCAAATCGTAGCTCAAGAAGACGAGCATAAATTCGATTTCGATCTTTTGGATCCTACCAAGTTGATTCCTGAGGAAATGGTTCCCGTCAAAATTATCGGTAAAATGACCTTGAATAAAAATCCAGAAAACTTTTTTGCAGAAACCGAACAAGTGGCATTTCTACCTGGTCATATTGTTCCAGGGATTGATTTTTCAAATGATCCACTTTTACAAGGACGCCTCTTTTCATACCGAGACACGCAACTTTCCAGATTAGGATCACCTAATTTCCATCAAATTCCGATCAATAGGCCTGTGGTGCCAACGCATAACAATCAAAGGGATGGGCACATGCAAATGGATATTCCGAAAGGACAAACAGCCTATTTTCCGAATACTTTAAGTGGCGGCTGTCCGCACCTTTCAAAAATGTCAGAAGGCGCGTTTACATCTTATGAAGAACGGATCGATGCTCGGAAAGTTAGAACCCGAAGTGCAAGTTTCAGTGATCACTTTTCTCAACCTGCTTTGTTTTACAGAAGTCTTGCTGATTGGGAACAACAGCATGTGACCGATGCTTATATTTTTGAATTAGGAAAATGTACGCTCAAACATATCCAAGAGCGGATGTTGTATGTGTTAGCACAAATTGATTCTAGTCTGGCTAAGAAAGTTGCCGACGGCCTAGGGCTGAAAGTGCCCGAAACTGTTGAGCAGCCTCTAAACCAATCCATTGGTGCCGATGCCGATGTGGCGAAGTTTCAGCCGACTAAAAAGAAGGTTTATTTGGAGGAATCGCCTGCATTAAGTCAGGCCAATACAAAATTTGATTCGATTGCTACACGCCAAATTGCTGTATTAATGGCAGACGGATTTTCACTAACCGATTTTAAGAAGATGACCGACGCTCTGAAAAAAGAAGGAGCAATGATTAAAGTGATCGCGCCTCATGGCGGCACTGTAAAAAGTAATGAAGTCGCCGAGCAGAAAGTGGACGCGTCCATTGTAACCACGGAAAGCGTGCTTTATGATGCCGTTTATATTCCAGGAGGAGAAGATTCGATTAAAGCATTACAGCAAAATGCAAAATTCACGAAGTTTGTCAATGAAGCCTTAAAACACTGTAAAGCCATTGCGGCGGATCATGAGGGCGTAGATTTCTTAGAAACGACCTATGCAACCGATTTTAAAGACGACAAAGCGATTTGCTTGAATAAAGAGCCTTCAAAATTTATCAAAGCGATCGCCCAACATCGCAATTGGAAACGCCGAAAAGAGGCTGAAAAGATTCCGGTTTAAGCAGGTCTTGGGAATAAATTTGAAATTGTTTCTGATTAAAAAGAGATAACGAAAAATTAGGATTAAAAACCAAGCGTTGAGATAAATAATTCTCGAGGCTTGGTTTTTTATTGTTTTCAAATTAAGGTGTGATAATCCCTTCTCAAATTCCATCTAAAATCAAGACTTGATCGAGGGCAATAGTTTTATCTAAGCCACTCACAATTCGTGAGGTGTCATAATTGTTGGTCTGACGTGTTAAATGGCCAAGAAGATCATTGACATTCGAAATAGTTTCATTTTTATCAATAAAGCCGTAACCTTCATAAATCCCGTTGACCAGATAGATAAAGGCATCTTCATGTTTATGCCGACCTTTAAGTTTATAAATCTTGCGATCTTTTCTGTTTTTGAACTGATACAAAGCAATGTCAAAACGCTTATTATAATTGGCAATTGATTCTTTACCTGAGCAAACGCAATCTTTATGTTGAACCGTAACCTTACTGCAAGGTCCTTTTACTTTTTCCAGACCACAATGTTTTCTGCATAAATCATAATCGGTACAAAAAATTCCCAAAGCTTGCCTTACCGATAAACGGTTGAAATATTGTTCAGGCATCGCATCTTTTACAGGCTTGCGCACGATTTGCAACTTATGAATGCCATTGGCAGTTTTGCCTTGATTAATCAAATAGGGCGCAGGATCCGTCACTTGTTGGGTATTGTAAATCGGTTGTAAAGCTTTGATATTCGCCGATTCTATGAGCTGTGCCAAAATATCATTCCCCGAATATTCCACAGTAATCCGCTCAACTTTGCTATAATCAATCGCGCTGGCGGTCGTTTGCTTGGAAAAATGACTTTGCAAACGCTTTCTTATGTTTTTCGCCTTTCCCACATAAATCACTTCATCCAACGCATTCAAAAAGTAATAGACCCTAGGCGCCATCTGGTATTGTGAAAGGTCAAAGTTTTTTGAAGCGTCTGATGTTGGAGTTATGGATTTTCTGGGATCTGCAATGCCAATTGCATAGTGGTGCATGAGTTCTACGAAAGCTTCTGCATATTCTATGCTATGTCCGTCAAACATACCGTGATCTTCCAGGTAGATTTCAATGGCATTTGATTGCTCAGTTCCAGTTTTATAAAAAAGTGTTTTAGGACGCACGTTGAAATTATAGCCAATGGATCTGAATTGCGATTGGAGCAATTGAAATTGTTTGAGTTCGGAAAAAGTGAGGGTGTTGTTTTGAAAAATCTCAATCAACTCATCCGCAATATCTGAGAACGGTGGCGCTGACAAAATCGCCTCCGGATCCAAACCGTTCAACTTGTACGTTTTTTTAGAAATGTCTGTTTCAGGTCGAAAGTTGAAGCTCACGGATTCTGAATTCTCACTCCTTTTTAAAGTTAAGCGATACGGAAATTCCCCTTGTTTTCCTGTCGATATGGTTTGAAGATAGATACATAACATTGGTGCAAAAATAAGAGTTTTTACAATAATCAAGGATTTTAGCTCGAGGCTATTTATAATCGAATGAATTGATTTCATGTGGAATCCTTTATAATAGCTAATTCCACATTGCTAATTTTATGTAACGCTAATTTTTAATGGTTTTTTGCCTATATTTTGGTGAGTATATATCTTATAATAAAACTTTCCGAATCCCTCAAACTTCAATCTCATCCCCAATACATCATTCTTAAATCCTCATTCTTTATTTCATAGTACGCTGATGACGCTGAATGTGATGATTTTCAATGATTTCAGTATTTAGTCTTTATTAACTCATTAAGTAAGCTTTCTATAAAACAAACTCAAAATTGTAGTTTTATAAATTGCTGAGTATTTAGATAGTGATCAACTTTAAATGACCAAAAAAAAACAGCGCCAATCAAAGTGGTTTCTTAAATGGATTATTTGCTGATGGACTTTATTTGAAATCGCGTAACACTTTATAAAATATTTTTATATTTAGCGATTCAAAATATTCTAAATGTTTATCATTTAGAAATGGAAGTTTTTACACCCACACATAGACTTTTGAAAAATTACATGACTTATCAAATCATGCAGCAAAAATCAGGGAACAGCTCAAAAAGAGAGCGCTTACCAAAGTGTAATTCCGAATTGGAATGATTTGTTTGAGGAGTTATAATGTAGTTGCGCCACACCAAAACCAACACGGATGTCATTGATGAACTGCCAAAATCTCTCAATGACATAAAATAAAAGTACCAATGGAACTCATCTTCAAAGAAATTATTAAAAAGTGGCATGAAATACACCATAAAAATAATGCTTACAATGAAAAGCAACTTACAAACTTGTTGTTTCGCCAAAACATCGACATTGAATCCGTAGAGCAGGCGCTTGATTATTACAATTCCTATTTTACTCGGGTAAGGCGGTATTTGTATCTTCCAAAATGGTACGAGCTCAATAGAGATTTCCCGGCGTGGTTTGATTTGGCTGTCGATGATGATCAGGAAGTTATTAAAGCTTTTATGGATGAGGAGAATGCCATAGAAGATGATAATTCTAAATTATGGATTCTTGCTAAAGTGTCTAAAGCCATCCGGAATCCTGGTTATGGCTTTTTATATGAAGCACAAATATCACTTCCTGACGGGATTGCAACGCCTGGCCAAGAGGGAATTCCGATAAGTTTATGGTGGCGAGAAGCTTCTGAAAACAATAATCTGCAAGGCGTATTTCTGGCCTATTATCGCCAAAGGTCGATCATTATTTTTAGAGTTTCCCAGGAGCTATCTGACGAACACATCAAAACAATATTCCGATTTAAGCCAAAACCGATCAGTTTTTTAAAACATATTAAGGAGCGGTTTAATAACATTAAAGATGACGAGTTGAGTTTGACCCATCAACTCTTATACAAAGATGGATTTTTAAAAAAGGAGCAACAGCAACTCGATTTAAATTATAACGGGTTTAATACCAGTCAAAAGCTTGCTTTAGAACGTGTGTTTTCTCAAAATGTCACATTTATTTGGGGACCACCTGGCACCGGAAAAACCTATACCTTATCAAAAATTATAACCCAAGCGTGCGCTTTGGGAATGCGGGTGCTTGCTGTTGGAATTTCAAATGTTTCTGTTGATATTTTGGGTCAGGAAATCATTAAAGACTTTGAGAATTTTAGTGATGCTTCACGACGGTTATTAAATGAAAGAAAGCTTTTGCGATTTGGGTATCCCGTGCTGCCCGAAATTGTTAATGATGATCGCTTATATCCCGATAAGGAAATTGTGGATCAGCTAAGGAAAGATTATGGAGACGTCTTAAAACTTCTTAGAAATAGTAACGAATTAGATGTTGAAGAAAAAGCAATCCTTAGAAACAGACAAGTTCTACTTCAAAAAGAGATTAAGCAGAGCAATCAAAAGCGAATTTCAGCATCGAGTTTGGTTTTCACAACGGCAGCACAATGTTTTTTGGGTGGTAATTTTGACAATGAGAAATTTGATCTCGTAGTGGTTGACGAAGTAGGGATGATGCCTCTGATACAAACTTTGACTATGTCCAGTTTTACGTCAGATAAATTTTTAGTGGCCGGCGATTTTAAACAACTTGGACCGATAAGTATCGGAAAAACAGAAGCTGTCAATAATTGGTTTAATAGAGATGTTTTTGAGTATTTTAAGGACGTTGACGGTTTTGAAGACAAGGTCATGGTCATGTTAACCGAACAAAGGCGGATGCATCCAAATATTTGTGAGTTTATCAACGACCGATTTTATAACGGAAAATTGACATCATTCTATTCTGAACAGTATAATGAGATTAAAATTGAAAAAGGAAAAATAGAGGGTCCCTATTGTTTTATCCCAATCGAACCCAAAGATGGCTCCATGGTTAAATCTACACAAGGCAAATCTCGAGTCAATACTAAAACGGCACAGGTCGTTATTGATCTGGTGGAAAGCATTCTGAAGCAAAACGAAATTTTAGAAATAGGCATAATTACGCCCTATAATGGGCAAGTCATACATCTGCGGAAGCAATTGTTTAGTAAGGCACTTACGAATGAGCAATTGGATCGGGTGAAAGTTGGAACGATTCATTCCTTTCAAGGCTCTGGATTTGATGTCATTATTTATGATATCGTTGATAACTCTGAAAAGAATATTGGAAATCTGTACAAGGGAATCAACGGTGAACGGTTGGTAAATGTAGCGCTTTCAAGAGCAAAGCATAAATTAATAATTATTGGAGATCCTAAAGTTTTTTCAGCTGCAGATGAACACGAGCAAGTGTCCAAAAAACTAAGATCGTTAATGGTAGACTTAAGATTGTCAGGATTTCAGTTAAACTTGGTGGGCGGTCGTTGAACTTATCACTTCACGAGCTGTTTAATGAAAATTGGGATTAATACCGGTTAAAATGCAGTGTAACAATTTTGGCGGAGTTCTTATAAATAAAATTGGTTATTAGCTGTATTTTAACGTGTTTATGTATTATAATCACCTGCATTTCGATTAACTTTATAAGTTATTAATTTCTAGTGATTTGCTTTATGGGACTCAAAGTGCAACGAAACAGTTTGAAGTTTATGCCGGATATTAAACGAGTAGTAACACGTTTTTTTGATATGGGTGATGAACGTACAAAACTATTGATTTCAAGAATCATGGATTTTTCTGATGAGAAAGTGGCCAGACAATTGTCAAAAACGCTTATAGATTTTAAGGGAAGGCATCGTAACCTGAAGAAAATATTTCTTTTACACTGTGGTAATTTTAAAGAGTTGATCAATCACATGGGAATAGACTTTGATGGTTTGACAGAAAATCAAAAGATGTTAATTGGGGCCTACAGTACCATGGAGTATTCTCTTGAATCTGCTGCACTTTTTAATCCCTCCATTGTTGAGGATTTTGACCAATCGTTTCTCAAAGAAGGAGAAAAACGGGTCATCATATCTTTTAGGGCCACAGGGGAAGGGCATTTGTCCTCCATTGTTTTTAGAAGAGGCATTTTGGATAAAGACAATAATCTAAACATCCTAAAGGTTAAAAACCATCTCGATTTGCCTAAAGTCGGCGCTAAGATGTCCTATGATAAAGGTCGGTTTGTGGAAAAAATGCATGAGATAAAAATTCCTAACAATTATATTTCTGAAATTATGGATCCTTTGCCAGATCACTTTGAATATTATGCTCTCAAACATGCACTTCACGATCTGTTATTGGATGAAAACATCGAAGAAACAAAAAGAGTGGCATTGACTGAAATGACTTGGTTGGTCGATTCTTATTATGATTTGCAGTTTGATGAGGTAAGCGATATTTCGGAACGTGTCATTTTTCCTAATTCTCCTGCCGAAAGTAGAGGTATTGAAGATGCGCGGTTTGTAAGATTTCAGGATGATGATGGGAAGGAGATGATTTATGCGACTTATACTGCATTTAATGGACATACCATTATTCCGAAATTATTAAGTACCTGCGATTTTTTAAATTTTAGAATTATGCCAATGCATGGCAATGCGGTACAAAATAAAAATTTCGCCTTGTTCCCAAGAAAAATCAAAGGCAAATATGCGATGCTCGCCAGAGTGGATGGTTATAACAATTATATCATGTTTTCAGACCGGATAACTTTGTGGAATAACCCCATTTTATTAGAAGAACCAAAGTTTCCTTGGGATCTTACCCAGATAGGAAATTGTGGCTCTCCAATTTATACTGAGGACGGTTGGCTTATTTTGACCCATGGAGTTGGCCCGATGAGAACGTATTGTATTGGTGCGTCTTTACTCGATTTAGATGATCCTACCAAGGTTATTGGCCGTTTAAAAAGACCGCTATTGTCACCTCGCAAGGAGGAACGTGAGGGCTATGTACCCAATGTGGTCTATTCTTGTGGAGGTATTATCCATAATGATCATCTTATCATTCCTTATGCTGTATCCGATTATTCGTCCGCTTATGCTACCGTTGAACTCGCCGTGCTTTTAAAAAAATTGAAACAGTCCATGAACGAAGTTGAAACCGTCTTTTAAAAGGATTTTTCAAATGCCATTCGCGCCATTAAATAGCTGACCGTGGATTCTGAGCCCTGATTCAAATTGACGTTTTCGAGCTCCAATCCGTCATGACACCCTGTAGTACAAGGGTTATAGATGATTTGATTGAGATGGTTATTGCCCATAAACCAACTAAAAGCCAATTCCATTTTGTCTTTATAACCTTCTTTTGGATAAATGTCATGAAACTTTTTAAGGGCCAATATGGTGTAGGCAACATCAATCGGTTGCTGACCGCCCAGAGAGCAATTTTCGATCGCATCGCCCTTCGCAAACCACGTTTGGTTTGAAATGACTTTAAATTCATCCTTTACAAATAAATGCTGAAGCAAAAAGTTGAATGATTCATAAGCGATGACATTATAGTCTTCAATCTTTGTCACACTATAAACATCCAGCATCGCTTCTGGCAATACGCTATTTCCATAAGTGAAATAAGATTCAAACCATTTCCATTGACCTTGTGATTCATGTTTGTACATTTTAAGCAGTTTAGTACCCAATTTGACCACAGTGGAATAATAAAATGAGTCTTGTTGGGCCAATCCTGATTTCGTCAGCCCTTTAATAATAAAAGCCATGGCTCTAGGCGAATTAAAATGGATGGCATTGGGAAGGAATTCATCCAAGCATTCTTTGGCCCTGTGAAAAATATAGGCATACTTTACCGGAAGAAGATCTTCAATTTCTAGCAAGTGACCGAGCGCCCAGATACCGCGTCCATTAGAGTCTTCAAGATTTACGCTTTCATTTTGTTTGGTAAATTCCTTATGTTCATTAACATAATTTAAAAAACCGCCATCATAGCGTAAACAATTTAGGACAAAACGAAAATATATAATGAGGGACGGGATCAGGCTTTCATTCCCGGTAAGCTTATAGTATTCACAAATCACGATTAACGCTCTTGCATTATCATCCAGTGTGTAACCAGAGGTAATATCGGGTTGATTTAATTTTGAAAACTGAATTATTCCAACCGGAGTGGTCATCTTAAGTAAATGCTCCAGTTTTATTTCAGGTTTTTGATATTTTAGCTTAATGTTGGAAGCGAATTCCTGAAACATTTGTCCATGGGCCAATGCTGAATTTTCCCATGAGGTAGCTACAGAAGAATGAAGTGCGTTAAGTCCTAATATTTTTCTGTATTGTGGATCGTTCAAAAGAACTTTTAACTGTTTGGCCAACTTTTTACTATTTCCAAAATCGAATAACAGCCCTTTATTTTCTGTTAAGAATTCTTTGGCATGTGGAATTGGTGTGGAGATGATTGGACAGCCGCAGCTCATGGCGTAAGCAAATGTGCCACTTACCGCTTGATTGGGATTCATGGAAGTAAACAGATAAATGTCGGTAAGTTGAAGATATTCCAATAAGGCGTTTAAAGGTAAAAACTCGTTGATAAATTTGACATGCTGCTCTAATTTTAAATCCTTTATTTTTTTTGTTAAGAAGTTGCGATAGGTTTCTCCTTCGTTATTGACCAGCGTCGGATGGGTTGATCCCATGATCAAAAACATGACGTCCGGATAGTCCTTAACGATTTCAGGAAGCGCATCTAACGTGGTTTCTATGCTTTTGCCAGGTCCTAAAAGTCCAAAAGTTGACAAAACCGTTTTTCCGTCCAATCCATACTTTGATTTTAATTTTTCTTGACTTCGGTGTTTTATTAAATGGGTGCCGTGGGTAATGACTTTAATTTTTGATGGCAATATACCATAAGAATCTATGAGCAAGGATTTTGATGATTTTGTCATGACCGTAACACATTTTGCTGAAGACACAATGGCGGCGACATGTTTCAGCATGGTTTGGTCCGGATTTGGAAGGACCGTATGTAAGGCTACAATCAAAGGCTTATGTAAAGATTGTAAGAATTCAATAAACGTATCCGAACAGCCATTGAACAATCCAAATTCATGTTGAATCATGACAAGTTCAATAGACTCATCAATGTTTATTCTTGAGGATAAATCCTGATAACTCTCGGGAAGATCGGTATTTAGGCTGTAGGTGTAGTTTTCAGAAGACTTTAGAGGCTGTTGATTGTTATGTAAGGCACATATCTCAATTGAACAGGAACTTCCATACGCTTTATGGATATGATTTACCAAGTCTTTGGAATAGGCTGCAATGCCACATTGGCGAGGCGGGAAAGTGGTGAGCATCAAAATGGAACTGGTAAGCTTGGTGGAGGCTTTAGGTTTTTTGGTTTTTAAACTTTTCGAACGAAGATTCGTTCTTTTGGATGCCGTCGACTTTTTGAGGGATAGATTTGCCATGATCGGAAGTTTTTATAAGATTTAAAAGGAATTGTTTAAGGGGAAACGCATTAAATACTAAGCGGAGATGATTCTAAAGATAGTCATATGAAAGACTCCGAAGGACTTATTTCTGTTAAAATAAAGCTTGAAATTTTTATGTACTTCTTTTCGGACAAATGCGATAAGCTGTTGATTTACAGATTGTAGTTTTTCTTGTAGAAAATATCCTACCTGTGATTCGTTCTGTTTTCGCGCCACAAAAAGTGTGAATATAAATAGAGGACTTTGAACCTAAAACGCACAGTATGGTGGCCAGAATTGTTATCGACTTGTTTACATGCGAAAAAATAATGCGACAACCTCATCCTGAAAATAGCGGGACCTGTTTTTGAGAAATTAATAGATATTCAGTTCAACCTTAAATATAATTATATGTATTGAACACTTTTTAATTTTTTCCGTTGCACTTGAATATTGACTTCTCATTGGTATTGAAAGTCAATCTTTGGTGGATTTGATTACTTGGATTTCGTCTTAATTTCTAAAGATTTTTTACACGGACCTTCCCGGCTTTACAATTACCGTGTGAAATGTTATGAAAGGACAGGCGGATTACACGGATTACATTGATTACACGGAGTACTCGGATTTCTGAAGGAAATTAAATAGTCCAATTAAGATGTCAAATGCACGAAAAATCAAAAAAACCTAAAGTTTGGGGAATCCATAGGTTTTATAATAAATGTCGTGTTATTTAGGGCATGTTCAGGAGGCGGTGGATCAAAAATAACTACTGAATCCCATATACCAAGTAGCGGCTCTTTCAGCAGGATTGTTCAGGATATCGATTTTCCATTCATAACGGTAGTTGATCCTAAACACCGTTTTAGGAGTAGGCCTAAAGCTGATTCCAGGAGTAACGGCAAGAATTTGATCGCCAATTTTGGTATCGGTTTCTGCAAATCGTCCCACGTTCCAGTCCACATAATCAAATCGGGCTGCAAAATTGAACGTGGCATCTTCCCATTCAAAAATTTTGTTTTTATAAACGGGTTGAACGATATCCATAAAAATACCGCGCTGTTTATTTCCGTATTGTTGGGTATAAGTATCTGGTGTTTCCGCCCAAATCCAAGCGGCTTCTCCAACAATATAAGTGCCGGTAGCCTTGATCGTGGTGTTCCAATCGATGGCGAAAACGTCTAGTTTCGCTTGGTCTTCCACTTCTTCGCCTGCATCTTCAAACTTGTTGTAAGTACCTCCCATATAAGAAATACCTATTTCTCCAATCTTTCTATTTTTTATGGCCAGCTTTCCAGAAAACATCGCTTTTCCGCTAAAGTTATCCTCAAAGAGATTTTCGCCATTCTTGTGCGCTGGCAAATAGGTTTTATCCTCTTCGTTGGAAATGATTCGGCTACTAAATCCGTTGGTCAAATACGCCTCATAGCCAAAAATCCAATTCCCAGAATAGGTTTTTCCGTACATTCCAAAGCCAGTATTGGATAGGGTAGCTCCCAACATATTAACTGCCACATCGGGACGTTCGACAAATTCCCATTTTGGGCCGTCATGGCTTTCGTTAAAAGCACCAATTGGATTCATGACAATCCCTCCTCTAAAGTTGAACAGGGGATGAAATGCCACATCTAAAGCCGCAAACTCAATCGCCACTTCCTTACCACCATCTTCGAATTCTATTTCGGTTAAAAACTTAATGCGTTCCGAAATGGAGGCGGCCATAAATATCGTTAATCTTCGCGCTTGAAAAGATAGGCCATCCGTAATGCCTTCCTCAATTCTGTGTATTGTATTAGCTTCCAGATAGCCGCCGAGTGTTACAGGGACTTTGTCAAAGCTTAGGGTGGGTCTATTAAATACCGCATCCATATTTAATTCAAGACCCTCGTCTTTTTTATCCTTTTTGGTGTTCTCTTCTTGCCCCATGACGGAACCAAAGTAGAGTAGGCCGAGAACTAGGAGAATGTTTTTAAGAGAGTTCAATGTAAATAGTTTCATTTTGAATGGTTGTTTTGAATGTTTTTAAATCTTGATCGGCTGGGCCTTCTAAAACGCCACCTTTGGTATCGAACTCACTGCCATGACATGGGCATGTGTAAATGCCACCGCCCACATTGAGCTCACAACCGCGATGCGTACATCTCATTAGCGAGGCTTTGTATTCGCTGTCACCCGTTTTATAAAGGCAGATAGGAAAATCTTCCTTTGAAGTTTTGACTAAAACAAAACTCCTATAGGTCATGGTATTCTTTTTGGGAATCTCAAACTCAGAAAGCGGCACCATAAGAGTATTTTTTTTAATACTGCTGGTGGCATAATAGATACTTTCGCAAGACGTCAAGAGCGCAGCGGCAAAGGGAAGGCCTACCAAGCCTATTCCACAGGTTTTTAAGAATTTTTTCCGATCCATAAGTGTTGTTTTATAAGGATTCAATGAATTTTATGACTTGGTCCTTTTCTTTTTGACTTAAGCCTAGATATTTGTTTTTAGAGTTTTCAGCTTCTCCACCGTGATATAAAATCGCTTCTTCAATGCTTCTGGCTCTTCCGTCGTGAAGTAAAAAGTACTGACCACCTTGAGAATATTTTGATAATCCAATGCCCCATAAGGCTGGTGTTTTCCATTCGTAAGAATAGGCGTATCCTTCCGTATAACCATCGTCCAAATCTGGGCCCATATCATGTAATAACAAATCGGTGTAGGGATGAAATTCCTTGAAAGAAAGAGCCTCAATTGGCGAATACCCCGTTTTTAAGGTCGGCTTGTGGCAAGCTGCACACTGAATATCGCCGAACAAGGCTTTTCCCGCCATGACGTCTGGATTGTTTTGGTTTCTAGGAATTGGTGCTTTCAAAGTTTTTAGGTAAAAAACGACATCACTGATGGTTTGTCGGTCTATTTCCGGCTGTAGTTTGTCGCCACTATAGGTATCATAAGGCTCAAAATAGGAGGTGATTCCAATGTCTTGATTATAGGCATCTGCAGTTTGATGTAAGAGATCGTACATTTTACCTTTTTTTCCAAAACGCGAAATATATTTCCCGTCCACACTAATGGTTTCTGGACGATCCTTCACATAATCTGGTCGGGTGTTCCAATGGACGCGTCCACGAATACCGTCGCCATCCAAATCGTCGGGATCGGACATCTCGATAAGATCTTGATCTCTAACCGCATCCAGAAATCCTAAACCAGTAACAATCGGAGCGATCAACTCAGTATGTGGTGCTCCCGATGGCAAGGTTTCAGGTGCATAACCTGGAATAGCACGGTTTTGAAGTTGAGGTCCTCCTTGTGCTAAATATTCATTAACGCCTGGAAAGGATTGTCCAAATCGGGTAAATTTCACGAAAGGATGCCCTTTTCCGTCGCCAGCATGACAGCTCACACAACTGGTTCCCGTAAAAATCGGACCCAAACCTGTTTCCACGTTAAAAATTTGGTCGTTGAATGCGACATCTCCCTTAATAAAACGCTTGGCCTCAGCCATGGTTAAATCTTCGACCGGGCCATCGAGTAATTCATATTCTTCAGGCTCTTGTGGACCAAGGATCTCACAAGAAAATAATAGTGGAAGTATAAACAAACTTCCCAATAGGTAACTTTTAATTCTCATTTATTTATCATTTTAGGCAAAACTAAACATTATACACGAATTAACAAATATATTTTTAGATAAAGCTAAAAATATATTTAGACAAGATGTTTTAGGGGAAATGATCTCTTACCACAAAATTGGGTTCTAAAAATCTTCACACTTATTTTATATAATACAGTATCCCTTGAAGAGAGTTGAAATCGCATTACTAGCCTTCTTTTATTACTAAGTTTTATCGATGCGCCATGCAAGGAAGAGCTAAAAAATTATCTGATTTAATAGCTGAGTTTTAAATTTATATGGTGTAGTAGGAAATTTTGAAATATATTATTTAGAGTCATAACTCCTGAAATTTGGCCCTTCCCCGCGATCATTAGCCTTTATTTAACAGCATCTTAACTTGATTTTGACTTATTTAGGAGCAGATTAATGTATCTTTAATTTCAACAGAAACACAACTAAGTTTAACCTTAAAACAAAATAACATTATGAGTTCTACAGGAGATAAATTAAAAGGTAATTGGAATATTGCCAAAGGAAAAATCAAACAACAATGAGCCGACCTCACTGATGATGATTTAACTTATGAAGAAGGAAAAGAAGATGAGTTAAAAGGTCGTATCCAAAAAAAGACTGGCCAAACTAAGGAGCAAGTCAATAAGTTTTTTGATAGTATGAAATTTGATTAATTTAAATCAGATTGATAAGAATAGAAAAAAATCCTGCCTATCGCGGGATTTTTTTTGTTCAAGCTAACACATTGCTTCAACCACTACTGTTGGGAATGAGAGAGGATAAAAACCCTGAATCTGTCCTAAAAGAATTATCAAATTAATAAAAAGACTTACATAGATTTTTATGAAAATTGACGGAATAGAAATAACCCATCCAGATAAAGTGATTTTTCCAAAGTCCAAAAATCACAAAAATCGAAATGATCAGTTATTATAGCGAAGTGGCAGAAAAAATGTTGCTCTATCAGAAAAACAGAATACTGAGCCTTAACCGATTTCCTGATGGCATTGAATCCAAAGGGTCAAAAAAAATGGTCTGACTATTATCCTGATTTTATAAAAAAATAATCAGGTGACAACTGAAGAAGAGGAAAATACACAAATTGTCTGTAATACAAAAAAGGCCCTCATCTATTTGGCAAATCAAGGGACTGTCGGTTTCCATCCCTGGTTGTCCAAAATCGATGACATAAACAAACCTGACAAAGTCGTATTTGGTCTGGATCCGGCATAAAATTCTTTTGAAATGGTAAAAGGGTGCATTTTCAAGAAAAAAGAATATAAAACCTTTATTAATGACCACAAGTCAGCATGGTTTTCATGTGTGGTACAACATACGCTGATCTAAAACCTTTGATGAAATTAAGCTACAATTGAAAGCAACGGCTCAGGAATTGGAAAGGCTTTATCCCTCCATATTTACAACTGCGGTCCGAATAAACCAAAGGGACGGCAAAGTTTTTGTCGCCTATCTTCGAAACGCCTATTCACAAACTTGGGTATGTCCTTATTCATTGCGACCGAATCCGTTAGCTGGTATTGCCAAGCCAATAACCTATGATGAATTATTGAAATTTAAATGTGCCGATCAGTTTTATCTTAAAAATCATTAAGGTTTGGAAAACTAAAGGGTTCGGTTAGATGAAAATTATTATTTGTCTTACTTTTTTTTGCAATCGAGTCAATTTTTAGGAAGTAATCAAACTAAATTTAGAAGAATAAATCAAAATGTTTTATTTTCTAAGCTCTCTTTCCCTAATGAGTTAGTTACGAGAAAATTAAACACCTCTTTCATTGTAGTAGGGAAAACTTCGTTTGAGTAATTATCTAATTTTAAAGAAATCCTATTTTACGGTTTTCCTCTATTTTTTAATTCGAGAATTTATAAGTTAAGTAAATTCTCTAAAACAGGTGATTCTTAAAACTATTATGAAAGAATATCATGAATTTCTAATCTTTAAAATTGAACAAAATGGCGAACACAAAATCAAAAGGGACTGCAGACAGCAAAGCTAGCAAGACCAGTTCAAAAGGAACATCAAAAAAGAGTTCCTCAACAACAATGAAATCATCTCAACTCATGAAATTATTTGTAGATGAATTAAAAGACATTTATTGGGCCGAAAAAGCTTTGACCAAGGCGATTCCCAAGATGATTAAAAACGCAACCTCAGAAAAGTTAATTGCTGCTTTAGAAAGTCACTTGGCGGAAACAGTACATCAAGTTAGTCGGGTGGAGGAAGTCTTTGAAGTAATCGGCAAAAAAGCCACTGCTATAAAATGTGAAGCAATGGCCGGATTAGTTAAAGAAGCCGAAGAAATAATGGAAGAATGTGAGGAAGGACCAATGCGTGACGCCGGCATTATTTCCGCAGGGCAGAAAGTTGAGCATTATGAAATTGCATCTTATGGTACCCTTCGTCAGTTTGCAGTAACACTTGGCTTGACAAAAGCAGCTCAATTATTGGAAGAAACCTTGAAGGAAGAAAAAGCAGCTGATAAAAAATTGACTCAAATTGCTGAATCAGAGGTGAATGTTGAGGCGGCGGAAGAAGAATCCAAGTAATTTATTGATTATACTGTGAAGTGCGGTAAATTATGTTTGCCGCACTTTTTTGTGAGCGGTATTAAATGAATCTTTTTATTTTCGTTTTAGAAAGTCGACAAATTTTGTCTTAGATTGATTAAAATCCCACAACTTTTTGACTTGATCCAATTTTTTGACTTGATCCGTTGTACCTACAATAAAAAAGGCAGTTACAAATCAATGTAACTGCCTTATTATCAAGTAGCGAGAAGGGGGCACGATCCCCTGACCTCCGGGTTATGAATCCGACGCTCTAACCAACTGAGCTACCTCGCCATTATGTTTTTTATGAAAGCCTCTGGATTTTAAATCCGACGCTCCCCGCCCGAACGTGCCTTTTCGGGACGGGCAGGTAACCAACTGAGCTACCTCGCCATTCTTAATTTTATCAGGAATTATAAGATTTTTCAATCCGTAGCTTCCTGCATTTATTTAAGGCTGCAAATATAAAAACAAATTCTATGTCTGCAAGCATTAATCCCAATAAAATCTAGATTAAATTATTTTCAAGCAATTTGTCTTTAAACTAAACAATTAATTATATATTGACCACGCTAACAAAAAATTTTATGGAAGACAAAATTAAAATTGAGATGGAATTTCCCATTCATTCATCTCCTCAGCTTTTATATCAATATATATCGACACCTTCTGGCCTTTCAGAGTGGTTTGCTGATAACGTAAACTCTCGTGGCGAAATGTTTACGTTTATCTGGAATGACAGTGAAGAGAAGGCTAAACTATTGAGTAAAAAAAGCGACGAACGTATTAAATTCAGATGGTTAGCAGATGAAGAAGAAGGGGATTCCTATTATTTTGAGATCAGAATCCAAGTGGATGAAATTACCAAAGACGTATCTATTATCGTTACTGATTTTATTGAGGAGGATGAGGTCGATGAAGCTAAGATGCTTTGGGAAAATCAAATTTCAGATTTGAAACAGGTTTTAGGATCTGCTTAGGCGGACTCTTTTTAAAATAGTATATTTGTCTCGATTTTTTAAAAACTTCGAGACTTTTTTTTATGGTTAATTTTAACGGAACCCTTCACGATACTTCTTCAAATTTATTATCATTGGAAAACAGGGGCTATACCTATGGCGATGCACTGTTTGAAACCCTAAAGGTGGTGCACGGAAAGGTGCTATTTTGGGAAGATCATTATTTTAGGTTAATGTCCTCTATGCGCATTTTACGCATGGAAATCCCAATGAATTTTACCATGGAATTTCTTGAAAGTGAAATTTTAAAGACGGTTGAAGCCAATGCACTGATGGCCGCTTCGGCGAGGGTACGTATTAATGTGCATCGCGAGGCCGAAGGAAAGTATACGCCTTCAACTAACACTATTGGTTATAATATGGTAACCGAAAGATTGGCTTCTGATTTTTATGTATTAAGCCAAGATTCTTATACAGTTGAATTGTTCAAGGATTTTTATGTGGCTCCTGGATTATTGTCAACTTTGAAGACGAATAATAAAAGTATTAATGTGTTGGGAAGTATTTTCGCCAAGGAAAATAATTTTCACAACTGCTTTTTATTAAATACGGATAAAACAGTTGTTGAAGCATTAAATGGAAATCTGTTTTTGGTGAAGGACCGCGTGATTAAAACGCCGCCTTTATCGGAAGGCTGTCTTAAAGGCATTATGAGAAAACAAATTATGGAACTTGTAGAGAAACTTGAAGGATATGTCTTAGAGGAGGCTCCGATTTCTCCCTTTGAACTTCAAAAAGCCGATGAATTATTTATAACGAATATCATCGTTGGCATTCAACCGATAACCAAGTATAGGAAAAAGGAATATACAGCAGACGTGTCAAAATTGATTTTGGAAAAGCTGAATATTAAAATAAGACTTTCTTAATTGTAGCTTGGATTTTCTGGTGCATTGGACCAGATGCTGTATTCGCCACCTAATTCGAGCATTTTTTCTTTCCAGAAACTGCTGTCTTTTTTTTCGATGATGGATTTTTTATAGATGTTTTCAGTGACAATCCAAGAGTTTGTTTCGAGTTCAGTATCCAGTTGAGTCGGTTCCCATCCCGAATACCCAAGGAAAAAACGAATATCACAAGCTTTTATCTCACCACTATTGATCAGGGCCAAAGCGATATCGAAATTTCCTCCCCAATAAATGCCCAATGAAATCTCAATGCTTTCAGGGATTAAATCGGGAACCTTATGTATAAAATAAAGATTGTCCTGTTCAACAGGACCTCCGTTATAGACTTTGAAGGACGCTTTAGTATGTGGCACTAAATCCTTTAAGGTATATTTTAAAGGTTTATTCAATATAAAACCTATAGAGCCCTCATCTGAATGATCTGCCAATAAAATAACAGAACGGTTAAAAGAAGTATCGTCGATAATGGAAGGTTCAGCTATTAAAAGATGTCCTTTTTTGGGCTTAATTGTAATCATAAGTCATGATTTTGAAATTAAAGCTAAAACATATTATTTGAAAAAGCAATTTTTTTGTTAAAAAAGGACACAAAAAAAATCCACCCTAGCGAGTGGATTCTTTAATATATCTAATATGATATTAGTTTACTGCGTTGCTTAAATCTGAACCAGCTTTAAACTTTACTACGTTTTTAGCTTCGATTTGAATAGTTTTTCCCGTTTGTGGGTTTCTTCCTTCTCTTGCTGATCTGTTAGAAACTGACCAAGATCCGAATCCTACTAAAGAAACTCTGTTACCTTTTTGTAAAGAGCTTTCGATATCATTTAATAAAGAATCCAATGCTTTTTTAGCTGCTGCTTTCGTAATGCCAGCATTTTCAGCCATTCCATTGATTAAATCTGTTTTGTTCATAAAGTTATTTTTTTAATTATTAAAAATAGTTGGGTTAAACATTTTGTCAAATCCTTCTACAAATTTATACGGATTATTCATTCACGCAAGTAATGGCGAGGGAAATGCGAGTATTTGTTAATAACTTTGAGTAATTGTTAATAAACGCAATCGGTTTTTTGCTTTTTTATGTTATATCAGTATTCATGAGGGTTTAGAGCATTTTATCGTCTTCAGAAAAATTAAAACCATTCAAAAGTGATCGAATGTCCATTTTTCGCTTCCCAGGGAGCTGCATTTCCTTAATAATTAAGTAACCGCCTTGGACTGATACTTTTAGGTCAGTTTTTGTAGTTATGATCGTTCCTACGGCATCTGAATGTGCTATTTCTTCTTTATCAACCGCAAACAATTTGACCATTAATGTTTCGTCTTTGGTTTTAAGATTCGTCCAAGCTGCAGGAAATGGATTCAAGCCTCTTATTTTGTTGTAAATAGCGTTCAAACTTTGATTCCAGTCAATTTGACAATTTCCCTTATTGAGTTTATAAGCGGTTTTTGGTTGCTCAATTTTAGATTGTACGGTGGTTGTAACTTTATCAGCTTCGATCAATTGTAAAGTTTCAATGACCAATTCGCTTCCTATATGCTGCAACTCGTCGTGTAAAGTGCCGACGGTCTCGTCCTCTTTAATGGTAACTTCCTTTTGTAAGATGATAGCGCCGGTATCAATTTTTTCATCGATAAAAAATGTGGTCACGCCTGTTTTTTCTTCACCATTAATGATGGCCCAATGTATAGGTGCCGCGCCTCTGTAGTCGGGTAGAAGGGAGGCATGCAAATTGAAGGTGCCATATTCGGGCATGCTCCAAACAACTTCAGGCAACATCCGGAAGGCCACGACAATTTGCACATTGGCATTTAGGGACTTTAATTCGTTTAAGAATTCGTCGTCTTTTAAATTTGTCGGTTGTAAGAGTCTTAAATTTTGAGATAGCGCATATTTTTTCACATCCGATTGGTGCAGTTTCTGCCCGCGGCCCGCTGGTTTATCAGGAGCAGTAATAACTCCAACGATTTGGTACTGGTTTTCAACCAACAGTTTTAAGGTGCCTACCGCAAACTCTGGTGTGCCCATAAATACAATTCTCAAATCTCTCTTTTTCATGTGTTCAAATTTATTATTTTTTAAAGGTCATACTTCCATTTCGCTCAGTACAGGCTTACTATTCACAATAAATAAAAATCATTCATCTGATGCTAAAATTAAGTACGCTCGATTTATGTGTGTCTTATTTTGTATGAATTGTTCGTCGTGATTTCTAAAATATTATTGGCGAGCATTAACTTGAGGGTTTCCAAAATCTCATTTTCTGAATGTTCCATTTGTTCTACAAGGGCTCTTGAAGTTAAGGGCTGATTTTCCAAAAGGACAATAATGTCATAAGAAATACTTTTTACTGATGTTCTTTTGGGAGCTCTTTTTTTAGAAATGCACACGGAACAAATGCTGCAAGGCTCGCTTCTTTTCTCACCAAAATATTCCAATAGCTGAATACTTTTACAGTGTTCGTCATCTGAGATATAACCGATAACGGCATCAATTTGATCTTCCTTTAAGCGCTGTTGCTGTTCAATGACCGTGGCAATTCTATTGATGGTTTTATCGTCTTCGCGAGGCTGTAAAAAGGTCAATTCAGAATCGGTATTGGAATGTAGAAACTCCACAATCCCATCTTTTTGGATCTCATATAAAATGGCAAGAACCTGATTTTCGTTGATATTTGATTTTTCAGAAATCAAATTCAGGTTGATCTTCATCTGGTGTTCAAAAATACCACCATAACTCCTTAAGATCGCCTTAACCACAGGTTCAAAGGATTTGTGGGTGTTCAAATAACTGAATAAGGCCTGACTGCTAATCAAAAACTGAAGCTTAGTTTGATAATTGAATTGCTGTGATAAGCTAATAATGCTATTCCGATCTAATATCTGAACGGCATTATAGGCAGTGCCCGTTGGGAAATTATAAGTTTTACAGAAGACGTTAAAGTTAAATTGATGCTGTGTTAAGTGGCCTTCGCCATAAGATATCTGAAAATAGTTACATAATTTCCGATAGACTTGTTTAATAAAATCAACCGATGGCAGAGTGCTCAAAAACTGGTGTTTCAGTTGTTGTTCATCGGTGGCGTTTTTTAAAATAACCGCAAATGCTTTTTCGCCATTGCGTCCGGCACGGCCTGCTTCTTGATAATAACTTTCTAAACTTTCGGGCAAATTAATATGAATGACTGTTTTGACATCGGGCTTGTCAATCCCCATTCCGAAAGCGGTGGTGGCCACCATAACGGTTTTTTGATTATTGCTCCATTGTTCTAAATGGTCGTTTTTTTCCTTATTGCTGATTCCGCCATGATAGTAAGTAGCTGAAATGCCTTTCGATTCTAAAAACGAAAAAAGCTCCAAAGTCGCGCGTCGCGTTCTGGCATAAATGATGGACGGCCCAGGATATTTTTTCAGAATCTGCTCGATTTTGTAGTGCTTATCATTGGTGTCCAAGACCATGTACGCAATATTTGGTCTTTTAAAGGACGCTTGAAAAACCTTGGGCGCCATAAAGTCCAGTTCGGTCATGATTTCTTGGACGACTTTTGGTTTGGCAGTGGCGGTAAGGGCAATTACATTAACCGAAGGGTGTAATTGACGCAGGATTTTGATGTTTTTGTAGGCGGGTCTGAAATCGTTCCCCCACTGACTGATACAATGGGCTTCATCAACCGCAATTAAATTGACCGGCATTTGTTGGATTCTGTCCTGAACCAACGTTTGTTGCAAACGTTCTGGAGACAGGTAAAGGAATTTGTACTTCCCATAAATACAGTTGTCCAACATCGTGTCCAAAGTGGTATATGGAATACCACTGGTAATGGCCATGGCTTTTATGCCTTTTGCTTTAAGTTGGTCCACCTGATCTTTCATTAAGGCAATCAGTGGCGAAACGACAATGCAAATGCCGTCTCTTATTAACGCCGGAACTTGAAAACAAATGGATTTCCCACCGCCTGTTGGCAACAACACAAAAGTATCCTCATTATCCAAGACCGCATTAATGATGTCCTCTTGCAACGGCCTGAAAGAGGTATGGTTCCAATAGCGTTCTAGTATAATGACCGGATGTGACATTATTGGGAATTTAAGGAATCTATAATGAAATCTACGCGTTTTTCTACAGTATCAAAAGGAATATCAATTAAATGGTAGTTGAATTTTGCATAGGTCTTTAAAAGACGTTCATGAATTAATTCAGATTGCTCAAAGGTTTCATAGCGTTCACTATCACATTTAAAGATTTCTTGCCAAGGGGATAGAATAAAAACGACATCATAGGTGTTTTTCTGGCAAGTGTTTATAAAATCCTCTGGATAATCACTGCCAAAAAAGTCCATATATGCCAAAACATCTGGGAGTCCTCGGTCCATGAAAACAGTCGAGTTATCATGTTGATCGGCCTCCACATATTGCTGGCTTCTACCTTCCAGTAGCAATTGACTAAAGAGAAGGGGCTGGGTTAAAAAGAGCTGTTCTACACCGTTTTTCCTGGCCTCGAGAGTGATTTGTCTTGAGATTTCTTCAAAGCAAATATGCCCTCTTTGTTTTAATTCGTCTATTATTGAGGACTTCCCGGTCCCGGGTCCTCCCGTAATAACAATTCTTCTAGTATTCACTTTGGCTAGGTTTTGACTGCAAAAATCGTAATTTTAATAGAAATTAAAAAATGTAAAGTAAAATGTATCTTTGCAGTTGAATAAGAACCATTATGAGCACAGAGAAAAATCCAGAAGAATTTTACGACAAATTAAGGTCACAACTTTATGCAACTGCAAGCTGGCCATCAGAATATCTTTATAAATTCATCGTATTATCAGAGAACAGAAAAATAGCCGAAATTGAAAATATTTTTGATAATATGGGGGCAGTAATCATCACTAAGCCTTCTGCTAACGGGAAATATACAAGTGTATCCATTAATTTACAGATGGTAACTCCTGAGAGTGTTATTGAAAAATATAAGGAAGTGATAGAAAGGGTGGAGGGGGTTATTTCGTTGTAGATCTTTAGAGGTTAGAAAATTGACGACAAATTATAGAGAAAGTGGATTGAATATGAGGTTTACTTAAACATTAATGCATCAGATGATTGAGCTGAAATGCGCTTAAACAAGACCTTAATCTTCCTTAACTTAATGGTTTTAATTTTTTGGATCACTAGTGTTTTGGCAGTTTACCGTATTTTATGGATGGAAGCGCATCACATTTCGTATTTTTTGCGAAACTTTTATTGGACAATTAAATTTTCTTTATTTTTTTTCGTATTTTGCACACATGCACAAATTACTGCGTTGCATAATGCATTTTACTACATTTATTAGCACATTTAATACTACACATTTATATTTTGATAGATAATTTAGAATACAATACAGAGCGTGAACATTTGATCATTCCTGAATATGGGCGTCATATGCAAAAGATGATCCATTACGCCAAGGAGCGCCCAACCAAGGAAGAACGCAACAAAGTGTCCAAGGCAATTATTTCAGTCATGGGCAATTTACAGCCGCATTTAAGGGACGTTCCAGATTTTCAACATAAACTTTGGGATCAGTTGTTTATTATGGCCGATTTTGATTTGGATGTTGATTCTCCATATCCAAAACCTTTAAGGGAAGACTTGCAGGCGCATCCTGAACCTTTAAAATACCCTCAAAATTTTCCGAAATACCGTTTTTATGGCAATAACATCAAAACAATGATTGATGTGGCCAATACTTGGGAAGATGGCGATTTAAAGGAGGCATTGATTTATACTATTGCGAATCACATGAAAAAGTGTTTTTTGAATTGGAATAAAGACACCGTTGAAGATGATGTGATTTTTCAGCATTTGTATGAATTGTCAGGAGGTAAAATCAACTTGAAGGAAGAAGATGAAGATTTGTCTGATGCTACCACATTGATGCGAAATAAAAAGAAGTTTACTTCGACCAACAAGAAAGCACACCCCAAAAAAACCAATACTAACACCAACAACCGTAACAGAAAACGCTACTAACCTACATGGCAACATTTATAATTGAAGGAGGGCATCAATTAAAAGGAAGAATCCAACCTCAAGGTGCAAAAAACGAAGCATTACAAATTCTATGCGCTGTTTTACTTACTCCAGAACTCGTAACCATCCATAATATACCTGACATTATCGATGTCAACAAACTCATTTCTCTTTTAGAAAAATTAGGCGTCAAAACCAATAAAATTGGTGCTGGCTCTTATACATTTAAGGCGGATGAAGTGAATATGAAATACCTTGAATCGGCTGAATTTAAAGAAGACGGTAAAGGCCTTCGTGGATCTATCATGATTGTTGGACCGCTTTTGGCGCGTTTCGGTAAAGGTTATATTCCAAAACCGGGAGGTGATAAAATCGGACGCCGAAGAGTGGATACCCACTTTGAAGGCTTTATAAATTTGGGAGCTAAATTCCGTTACAATCGTGAAGAGCATTTTTATGGTGTTGAAGCTGATCGACTAAAAGGTGCGTTTATGCTTTTGGACGAAGCGTCCGTAACAGGAACGGCCAATATTGTTATGGCGGCTGTTTTGGCCGAAGGGATAACCACCATTTACAATGCTGCTTGTGAACCTTATTTGCAACAGTTATGTAAAATGCTGAACAGAATGGGCGCCAAAATTAGTGGCATCGGTTCCAATATGTTGATTATTGAAGGCGTAGAATCCTTGGGAGGCACAGAACATAGAATGTTGCCCGATATGATCGAAATTGGAAGTTGGATCGGATTGGCAGCCATGACCAAAAGTGAATTGACCATTAAAAACGTCAGTTGGGATGATTTGGGACAGATTCCAAACGTGTTCCGGAAATTGGGAATTACCGTTGAGAAAAAAGGAGATGATATCCATATTCCGGCACATAAAGACGGTTATGAAATCCAGAATTATATTGACGGTTCCATTTTGACCGTTTCTGATGCACCATGGCCTGGATTTACGCCCGATTTATTGAGTATTATCTTAGTCATTGCCACTCAAGCGAGAGGCGCTGTTTTAGTACACCAAAAAATGTTTGAAAGCCGTTTGTTCTTTGTGGATAAATTGATTGATATGGGCGCAAAAATTATTCTTTGTGATCCGCATCGTGCTACCGTTATTGGTCACGACTTCAAATCGACTTTAAAAGCAACAACGATGACGTCTCCAGACATTAGAGCTGGGATTTCACTTTTGATTGCTGCCTTATCAGCAACAGGTACATCGACCATTCATAATATCGAACAGATTGATCGTGGTTATGAGCGCATTGATGAGCGTTTACGAGCAATAGGTGCGAAGATTACGCGAGTAAGCTAGATCGATACCAAATAATATACATAAAAAATGCCTCAAATTAGTTGAGGCATTTTTTGTTTTAAGGTTTATCCAACTACTCATCGATTTCTTTAAACATTTAAATCAACCAATATAATGACGAACAATTAAGCCAGCGCCCTTTTATAAGTTGACAAACAGCGTTCCCGTGCTTCTTTATGATCGACCATCGGTGGTGCATAAGTCAATTCTTGAAATTCTGGCACCCATTTGTTGATGTATTTGAGGTCTTTATCAAATTTTTCAATTTGTGTGGTCGGATTGAAAATTCGGAAATAAGGCGCTGCGTCCACACCACATCCGGCAACCCATTGCCAATTGCCAATATTGCTTGCCATTTCATAATCGTGGAGTTTTTCGGCAAAATATGCTTCGCCCCAACGCCAATCAATCAGCAGATGTTTACATAAAAAACTTCCCACCAACATGCGCACCCGATTGTGCATAAAACCGGTTTGGTTGAGCTGACGCATTCCAGCATCGACTAATGGATAACCCGTTTCGCCATCGCACCATTTTTTGAATTCTCCTTCATTGTTGCGCCATTCGATGCGGTCGTATTTGGGTTTGAAACTCTCGTGTACCGTTTTCGGGAAATGCCAAAGGATTTGCATGAAAAACTCACGCCAAATGAGTTCTTGCCAAAATATTTCATTCTGTTCTGCAACTGCTTTTTTGATCATCTTACGAATACTGACGGTTCCAAAGCGTAAATGTGGACCTAAGCGTGACGTACTATCTAGAGCAGGGAAATTTCTGGTTTTTTCATAGTTTTGAATTAAAGTGGATGTCACTTCAAAATCCACTATCTTTTGTGAGGATCTCTTAAAACCAATATCAGCCAAGCTTAAGTTGGGCAGCGCTGTGTTTTTGAAAAGATGATCAAGACCAGTAGTGGTATCAAAAATTTCTAAGTTATACGTTTTGAATTTCTCTTTCCAAGCCTTCATATATGGCGTATAAACGATATAAGGATTGCCATCTTTTTTGACCACTTCGTCTTTCTCAAAAATGACTTGATCTTTAAATGTTTTGAAATCAATGCCTTTTTCTGATAGAAAATTATTTATTTCGGTATCGCGTTCCTGAGCGTAGGGCTCATAATCGTGATTGGTGTAAACCGCTTTAATGTCATAATCCTGAATAAGCTGTTTGTAAACTTCCAAAGGTTTTCCATGGTAGATGCTGATACTGCTCTTATAGGTTTCTTGAAGCGTCGTGCGCATTTTTTGGAGGGTATCAAAAATGAACGTCACGCGAGCATCAGCTTCAGGTAAGTGATCTAAAATTTCAGGATCAAAAATAAATATGGGCACTACGGGATGTTTAGATTGCAATGCTTCGAAAAATCCGACATTATCGTCCAATCTTAAATCACGACGGAACCAGAAGATGTTGAGGGGCTGCTTCATAAGATCAGGAGTAGTGTTTCTTTTTTACTTTAGAAGTGATGGATCGTATATCCCAAACAAGTCTTGCAGCTTTTTTTGTCTATAGTCAAATATTTCCTGCAGTTTTGGCTTCACTAAAATAGAATGTGCCAATTGGCCCAAAATTCCGAAGGGTAATTTGTAATCAATGAGATCTTCCATTTCCACACCACCTGGAATTTCCTTGATAAAATGTTTGTGATGCCACAATGCATAAGGGCCGAAGCGTTGTTCGTCCACAAAATACTTATTGGTTACGCTATGCGTAATTTCTGTGACCCATTTGGTTTTAATTCCTAAAACTGGGGTTACGATATATTGAATAATCTGCCCAGCATACATCGGTCGATCAGCTCCAGATAAAATATGGAATCCCATATAACTTGGTGTAATCGTCTTTAAGTTGTTTGGATCGGAAAGAAAAGCCCAAGCAGTTTCAATGCTTATAGGGAGATTTTGCTTTTTGTGAAGGGCGTATATTTTCATCTATAAGTAGTTTCAACTATTTTGTGAGCGATAGGGATTTCTTTTTTAATTCTTTAATAGAATGTAAAGATTAAGCGAAGTTGCAATACAAATCCAAACAAAATACGGTAAAATCAGCAGCGATTTTATCTTCATGGATTGATAATAGGTTACCAAAAAGGCAGTAACGATAACCGTCAACGCAATAATGGTTCCCAACCCAATCGCAACTAAATGCTGATTGAAAAAAACAAAATTCCAGAGGACATTCAGGATAAATTGAATACAGAACAGTGTAATGACTTGAGCGGTTGTACTTTTGAGGTAAAGAAAGGTCATGTACAATGAAAAGCAGATCATAATGACCGTCCAAAAAAAGCCAAAAGCCCAACCTGGAGGTGTCCAAGGGGCTTTGTTCATTGAGATGTACCAGTCGCTTGTAGGGCCATTTCCCATGAGTAAAATACCAATTCCTAAGGCACCAAAGTTGATGATTAGAAATAGGAGGAAATGTTTGAAGAATTTCATTGTTTAATCAAGTTGCTCGTTTGAAAACACTTTCTTCATGCTTAATTTTGAAATTTGATTTTTAAGCGAGGAGTTGGAATGGTCTAAATATTAATAATTTGATAATTATAACATCTTGACAGCGTCATTCAATAACCCCATTATCTACTACATTAAAGGATGCTTAGCTAGTTGCGGTTAACGGCTTTCCTTTTAATCGTTTTTCTACCTTTTGTTTTATTACAGTTAATCGCTTCATGATGTCCATGATCTGTTCATCTTTTTTGCGTTTATAAATTTCGTTCAAGCCTAAAATTAAGGTTTTGGCTTGTCTTGAAATTTCTATTCTATCGCTTGTAGAAAGCGATCTTAGTGTTTGTTGTTCAAATTCAAGAGCTTCTTTTATGATTTCTTGATTTGCCGTTTTATTCTCTGTTGCCATAATTTTAATTTAAATGCGAATATACACAATGTTGAATATTTTTTATAGAACATTAAACAATATTTAACATTGTGTTTTTAGCTTAATCTGCACTGTTTTAATTAAATGGAGGTCAGTATCATACGCTTTGTCGTGAAATTAATTTAGTATTTCGTTAACAATTGAGGGCTTTAAAAGCATTAATTTTACATGTAGATTAATTAACCATCTAAAAAATAAATTGTTATGAAAAAATTTATGCTTTGCCTTGCAGTTTTGGGAATGACCTTTACAGCAAACGCTCAAATTCAAACGCCTCAGCCGAGTCCATTTTCTAAAGTGGAGCAAAAGGTTGGGTTAACAGATGTGACCTTAGAGTATTCTCGTCCAAATATGAGAGAGCGTACTATTTTTGGTGATTTAGTTCCTTATGGTAAAGTATGGCGATTGGGAGCAAATACCAATACGAAAATCTCCTTTAGTACGGATGTAACTGTTCAGGGTAAAGAATTAAAAGCTGGAACCTATGCACTTTTTGCAATTCCAAATGAAAATAAATGGGAGATTGTATTTTATTCAAATGCCAGCAATTGGGGAGCACCTCAAGAATTGGATGAATCAAAAATTGCGGCGAAGGTTAATGTAGAAACTTACAAACTTCCAATGACTATCGAAACATTTACCATGAGTTTTGATGATTTGACAAGTAATGGTGCCACCCTCGGAATCTTGTGGGCAAATGTGTATGCCGGTGTTAAATTTGAAGTGCCAACAGACAAAATTGTTGCTGCTAATATCGATAAAGTCATGACTGGTCCTAATGCGGACGACTATTACGCGGCTGCCGTATATTATCTTCAAGAAGGTAAAGATGCCAAGCAAGCTAAAATATGGATTGACAAAGCGATGGCCATGACTCCAAAACCAGCATTTTATCAATTAAGACAGCAGTCTTTAATTTATGCAAAAGCAGGAGATAAAAAGGGGGCGATAGAAATTGCGAAAAAATCATTGGCTGCCTCTAAAGAAGCAGGAAATCCAGATTATATTAAAATGAACACGGATTCCCTAAAAGAATGGGGTGCAATGTAAGTAGATATTAAATCTGTAGTAGCGACACAATATTTTGTGTCTTTACTGTGGATATATTCCAAGAAACCTTTCAATACCGATATTTCGGAATTGAAAGGTTTTTTTATGCGAAATTTTAACCAGAACAGTTTAAATCTTAAAAGTCACAAGGCCACAATCCAATTCAAAAATCTGGCCTGAAATGGAAGCTGATTTTTCTGAAAGTAAGAACTCTGCCATATCAGCAACTTCGTCGGGTTTTAGGAATTTTTTAAGCGGATGACGCTCGGTAATACTTTCAATCATTTTTTCATTGCGCAATAATTTTGAGGCCAAATCGGTATCGGTCACAGTTGGGGCAATGGCGTTAATACGCAAAGTGGTCGCAATTTCAGCGCCTAATGATTTTACCAAACCTTCAATAGCTGATTTCGCCGCCGCAACACTAGCGTGAAAAGGCATTCCTAACTTAGCCGCCACGGTACTAAATAAAAGAATCGAAGGATTGTCGCCTTTTTTAAGAATATCTAAATACGTTTGGATGCTTTTGACCGCACCTATGACGTTAATCTCAAAATCTGCTCTAAAATCGTCTAAACTCAACCGATTGATCGGTTTGAGATTAATGCTTCCCGGACAATAGACCAAGCCGTCAGCTTTTTCAATTGGAGGCAAGGCGTCCGTTAATATATCACAGGAATGATGCGTGAGATTTTCGTTGCATAATCTGGAACCGTGCGGTTGATATTGATAATATAATGAGTGGACAGGAGTTTTTGTGCAATAGCTTTACCGATGCCCTTGCTGCCGCCAACAATGATGAGGGTTTTCATTTATTTTTTATAGGAATTATGCGTTCGGATTTCAAAATCTAACGCTGAAATGGAAAGTGATCTTAATTTTTGTTGTTCAAATTCGAGTGCTTCATTAATGAGATCCATAATCTTAGTCTTTTATATAGTTCTGCAATTCAGTAATTTTTTCGGGTGTGCTAAATTTTCCACCGTAATAGGAGGTAACCGTTGCCGAGGATTCATCTTTAATGCCTCGCGAGGAAACGCATAAATGTTTGGCGTCCAGAATGACCGCAACATCCTCCGTACCTAAGATCTGTTTTAAATCTTCAGCAATTTGATTGGTCAAACGTTCTTGAACCTGTGGTCGTTTAGCATAATATTGCACAATGCGATTCAATTTTGACAAGCCAATCACTTTTCCCGAAGAAATATAAGCCACGTGGGCTTTGCCAATAATCGGCACAAAATGATGTTCGCAGTTGGAGTAGAACGTGATGTTTTTTTCTACCAACATTTGATTGTATTGGTATTTATTATCGAATAATGCAATTTTTGGTTTGTTGGCCGGGTTTAAGCCAGAAAAAATCTCATCGATATACATTTTGGCCACACGATCGGGTGTGCCTTTTAAGGAGTCGTCGGTTAAATCCATTCCCATGACATCCATGATTTCTTCAAATAAAAGGGCAATACGTTCCTTTTTTTCCTTATCTGAAAGTTTATATCCATCTTTTTTCATTGGTGTTTCAAGTCCTGTGTATAAATGGTCATCGCCAATGTCTTCGATGCTGAAGCCGTTTAACTTGTTATTAATTTTAAGGGTACCGGAGTTTTTTTCTTGAATCATGTTGTCTTTTTTAGATGCTGTTTTTAGGTTTTTATTGCCAAAACAAAGCATAGTTAGCGTTTGGAAATGGAATTATGTTTGATTTATTTTTGTCTTGAACATTTATAACGTCCCAATTCAAATGATCGTAATTTTTGATGTTTTGTAGCTCGTCCTTGAACACGCTGCCGCCATATTCTGAAACTACTAGATTTCATTTCGCGTCGCATTAAGGTAATGACATCCTGTTCTGAAAGTTCAAATTGGTAGGTTATGGCCTCAAAAGGCGTTCTGTCTTCCCAAGCCATTTCAATAATGCGGGCAATCTGTTGCTCC
This sequence comes from Gelidibacter sp., assembly GCF_053579655.1. Classification (NCBI taxonomy): domain Bacteria; kingdom Pseudomonadati; phylum Bacteroidota; class Flavobacteriia; order Flavobacteriales; family Flavobacteriaceae; genus Gelidibacter; species Gelidibacter sp. The sequence goes on from NZ_JBMDWE010000012.1 coordinate 68,535, forward strand.
GTCAAAATCATGGCAGAATGTTATTGTGAACTTCATAATTTAATTTTTGGTCTAAAAGCTTGTCAAAAAAAGCTTTATTTTCTCTAAAAGTGATGTTTTTTTTAAATTTGATGAACTTTCCTTGGGCATGAATGCTGCTCCCGTTGGTTTTATAAATGACCAAATGGTAATATGGAATAACCCAAGTATAATTTTGTAAACCTTTATTGATTCTGATCAGTAATCCAAATGGACGCAGCTCTAAATTAGCGTAGCTGATAGCGGCCGTCGTATTGAGATATGGCTTCATATTCGCACTGACCTCTTCAATCATCATGCGTTTGGACCCGATACCTCTCATTTTAAACGCTTGGATAAAACCAAAAGGTTTTCCTACCAAATCATTGATGAGCGCGTCGTGGGTTTTATCAGTAGAGGTGGTGTCCAAAATCATAGTATAAAGATAGCTAATTAATCATTTTGTTTATCTTTATGAGATAAACATTAAACAAAAATTAACATTTAAGTTGAGCTAGGGTGAGTTTAGGATCGTATTGTTTTAAGAAGGCTCAATGTTAGAGAGGTGTATCGATTCAGCAATAGGCTTAGATGCTTAGGCTATCCTTGTTAAGATTCCATAAGCTTTCGCTGGCTTTCTTTCGGTTTTTGAAGATTTAAAATAGGGTAAGATATATACGCAAACGTCAGATTTTATTCAAGTGGATGCATTTTTTTGTAGACTTTATATTCTGAAAATGATATTCTGGACTTTCTTTTTAGGATTGGAATTGGGTTTTCACTTTTCGTAACAGAAATCCTATTAGTGAATTTTAATACGCTAATCGACTTCTACCAACTTGTTGATCATGCCATTAAAAATGAACCAATGAAAAGGCAATACACTGTACCAGTACAAACGTCCTGCCAAGCCGCGTGGTCTGAACGTTGCGGTTTGTTTAAGCAGGCCATCTTCAATTTTAAATTCGAGCCAAGCTTCGCCAGGAAGTTTCATTTCGGCGTAAAGCAAGAGTTTTTTATCTTTTTTATCACTAAAAATAACCCGCCAAAAATCCAAGGCATCTCCTGCAGATAATTCTGAAACATGCGTTCTTCCGCGTCGCAAACCGATACCTCCAAACAGCTTATCCATGTGTCCACGCACTTTCCATAAGTAATTCCCATAATACCAACCAGTGGAACCACCGATGGACCAAATGCGGTTGATGGTCTTGTCCATATCGATGACTTTACGTTCTTTATAATCTTTGAAACAGCCATAGGTAGGCACATTTACATATTTAAAAAGACTGTCCTTGAGTCGGCCACTGCTGACCATAGAATCTTTCCAGCTGGAAACAATGCTGTTTTGTTCAATCTTTTGAAAAGCCAGTTCTACGGCTTCACGATAACTCATAGGGTGAACATCAAGGATCTGATTGATCTCACTTTTCTGACCGATAATTTCCACGCCCATACTTTCCACTAAAGAAGAGGCCAGTTTGAAAGAGGTAGAGGTCACGAAATAAAGCCAATAAGAGGAGAGTTTGGGGGTCATCACTGGAACCGTTAAAATATAACGCTTCAATTTCCTGATGTCAGCAAACAGGAGTAGCATTTGTTTGTAGGTCAGCACTTCAGGTCCAAAAATATCAAAGCTTTTATTATAAAGTTCTGTTTTGCCTTTGGCTCTCGACAAAAATGAAAGGACATCCTTAACACCAAGAGGTTGCGTTTTTGTATTCAACCATTTAGGAGCCACCATAACTGGTAGTTTCTCAACCAAATCTCGGATAATTTCAAAAGATGAACTTCCTGATCCGACAATGATTCCTGCCTTAAAAACGGTCAAAGCGTATTTTTCTGAATGTAATAGTTCTTCAACATTTTTACGGGATTGTAAATGCTTGGACAGAAAAGTGTCATTGGTAATCCCGCTTAAATAAATGACTTGTTTAACTTTGGTGGTTTCAAAATAGTCTCTGAAATTAGCCGCACATTTTGCTTCCAAGGCTTCAAAATCCTTGGACGTATTGGACATGGAATGGATAAGATAATAAGCGACATCAATGTCCTTTGGAATATTTTGAAGCGTTTCTGGTTTTAAAAAATCGGCTTCAACCACTGAGATATGTCCGTCTTCAAGATAGTTTTTATCAACCCTAAACGTATCACGAACTGCACAAATAACATCGTGTCCTTCATTAATGAGGATGGGAATCAGACGTTTGCCTATATAGCCGGTAGAGCCTGTAACGAGAATTTTCAAAATTTTATTTATTTACTTAAAGGTACGATAGGTTTAATTGTTCATTGCAAAAGTTCAACAAATTATTAACTGAATAAGAATAAACAGCCCTGTCTATAAATTTAGATCAAATCGTAAGAAACGTATGGTTTTGCAGTTGCTATTTAGGTGGTTTTGCAGTTGCTATTTAAAAGAATGTCAGGTTTAAAATTAGGAAGGTCAATTTGTTTTGGTCAACTCCTCGATTAAATCTTTAATTTTAGCCACTGAAAAGGGTTTTATAATGTAATTATTGACAATTTTATAGGTTTTGGCTTTATCAATATCGCGCCTATCCACTGAGGAGCTGACAATATAAATCGGAATTCTTTCTGCATTAGGAATTTTGACAAGTTCATCCAGAAACTGCCATCCATCCATAATTGGCATATTCAGATCCAAAAGAATGACGTCCGGCAGATTGGTGTCCTCCCATAATTTAGGTAGTAAATCATCAAAGGCTTCCTTTCCATTTTTATAGATTAAAAAATCCAACGATAAATGGACGTTTTCCATCATTTTTCTTGTTCCAAATCTAAAGATGGGATCATCATCAATAATGCATATTGTATTAATTGTCTTCATCTTTAAAATATATAGTGAATGTACTGCCTATGTTAGGTTGGCTTTCAACTTCGATGGATCCACCCATAGCTTCAATTTGGTTTTTACTTATAAATAATCCTATTCCCCTGGCATTTTTATGATCATGAAAGGTTTTGTACATGCCGAAAATCTTTGCGCCATGCTGCTCCAAATCAATTCCCAATCCATTGTCTGCAATACTTAAAGCCATATAACCTTTAATCTTTGTGGCACGAATGTCGATCACTAAAAGTCGATGGGGAGATTTATATTTTATAGCATTGGTCAGTATATTCAGGATGACGCTGTCAACATAGGAAGAAATGCCATAAATAACCAATTCTTTATTGACCTTCAGCACGACTTCACCATTAACCTGACTGACCGCTGTCCGAATATTCTGCAGTGATTTTTTGACCCGTTTTCTTAAATTAATTGGAACCAATGTGTTTTTGATGAGATTTTGAATTTCAACAATTTCGCTCAAATGGTTAACGGTTTCGCACATGTTGTTTGATGCCGATTTGATATGTTCAAAAAGCTCATCTTCAAAACCTGACTTATGATTCATTTCGCTCAACTCCAACAACATCGATAAGTTACCCGTATGGGATCTTAAATTGTGTGATACAATGTGTGCGTAATTCTGGAGGCGGTTATTGTGTTCTGTCAAGCTTTCTGTGAGTAGTTTTTCGCGTGTAATATTACTGACCTGACAAACAAAATGGGTCGTTTGTCCTTTATCGTTTTTGACGGAAGACATTGAGAGAATGGTCCAAATTAAATTTCCGTTTTTGTGGAAGTATCGTTTTTCTTGCTGAAAACTTTCGAGTTCTCCGCTTAAAAGTTGTTGGGTAAGTTTATTTGTCTCTTCTAAATCGTCAGGATGTGATAATTCACTTTTATTAATAGCAAGCATTTCTTTTTCAGAATACCCCAAAGTTTCGCACATACCTGGGTTAACCCGGGCTATTTTGCCGTTTAAATCCAGTAATACCATTCCGATGGGTGCATGCCAAAAGGTTTGTCTAAACTCTTCTTCTCGCAATAATATCTCCAATTCTGCACTTTTAAACTCCTCAATATCCTGAACCAATCCATGTACTGATTTACAAATGCCATTCTTGAAATTTGAAATACCAATCATGCGCATCCAGCGCAGCCCTGATGCCGTTTTTAATTGCAACTCAAAATCAAAACTATGACCATTTTGCATGGCGTTATTTAATAAATACGCCATCTTTTCATGATTTTCTTCAAGTACATAATCAATGATTGAATCACTGAAATTATGCGCCTTATACTCTTTGTTGCCAAGCAAGCGTTTGAGGTTTTCACTCCAATATAACATGTGATTTTCTGGGTTGAGTTCCCATGAACCAATCTTGGCTACTTTATTTGAGCGTTCCAAAAGATCTTTGTACTTTTTTAACAGGATTTCATTGGTTTTTGATTCTGTAATATCCACCAATTGAGCCACCATATGGGTAAACCGATTAAAGTCGTTTTTTACCGAAGAAACGGAAACATTGGCCCAAATAACATTTCCGTTTTTATGAATAAAACGCATCTCTTGACTGAAATTTTCTATAGTGCCATCCATCAACTTCGACATCATTTCAATATTCTTTTCGAAATCTTCCTCTAAAGAAATATCCTTGATTCGCATTGATTGCATTTCTTTAATGGTGTACCCAAACATATCAGAAAGACTTGGATTGACCTTATAAGCTTCGCCATTAAAATTGATCAATGACATGCCTACGTTGGCGTGATTGAAAGTCGTGCGCCATTGTTCTTCCTTGATGATGATTTCACACTGGGCTTTTTTGATTGCATCGATATCCTGAATTAGGCCATATAATCGTTTACAGTGATTATCTTCAAACTCTGAGATGCCAATCATTCGTACCCATTTCGGATCACTATCATTAGCGTTGGCTAGAATTTGAATATCAAAACTCATACCTTTCTCTAAGGCGTTTTTAACGGTTAAAATGGCGTCCTTTCTATGTTCTTCAGCTATAAAATAATCGATGAATTCAAAAAAGGTAGGCGTGAAATCCTTTCGAGTATTCAAAATTGTATTTAAGGAACTGCTCCAACTGACATTGTAGTTATTAACGTCAATTTCCCAAGAACCAATTTTGGCGACGGCATTGGACCGCTCCAATAAATCCTTATAATTAATAAGCAGTAATTCATTTTTCTTGCGCTCGGTAATATCCTGTACCTGTACCACGAAATAGGTAATTCGGCCCATTTCATTGCGAACTGATGACACCGAAATATGACCCCAAAGGATGCTGCCATCTTTATGGATGTAGCGTTTGTCCAATTGAAAACTTTCACGTTTGCCCAATAAAAGTTCGGCAATAAATTTGTCGCTCAGGTCTTTGTCCAGCGGATGGGAAAATTGGTCAAAGTTTTTTTCTAAAAGCTGTTTATTCGAATAGCCTAAATAATTGCATAAACTTTTATTTACTTTGGAAATGCTCCCTTTTAAATCAATGACGGCCATGCCAACAGCGGCATGGGAAAAGGTTTTTCTGAAAAGTTCTTCTTTGAGTGCGAGTTCTTTTGTAGCGATTACTTTATCATGAATGTTTTGAAAAAAACCATAATAACGTGTGCATTCGCCATTATTGAATTCTGATATGCCAATGGCACGACACCATAACGTCTTTTTATCAACAGTAATAATTTCAATTTCAATATTGTAATTTTCTCCTTCTTCGAGGGCGTTTTTTATGGAGTCAATCATCTTTTGACGACTTTTCCCTTCTTTCATAAAACCTACGACATCATCAAGTTTCAAATCAAAAAACAAAGGAACTCCAAATATTTTCTTTATTTCATCACTACAATTGACTTGGTTCGTTTTTAAGTCGACTTCCCAAATTCCAATTTCTGCAGCCTCATTAACATCTTCTAATAAGTCTTTATATTGTTGAACCAAAAGTTCTCCATTTTTTCTCTCTGTAATGGCATAATGAATCCCGCCTAACCATTCGGGCTGACCATCTTCAGTATAACTTAACACTTTTCCAATATCCATTACCCAAACCCAATGGCCATCCTTATGTTTAACCCGGACTTCGTTTTTAAAACCCGATGATTTTTGAGTAATATGTTCATTGATAAGGTGTCGTGTTCTTTTTAAATCATCAGGATGTGTCAAATTATCCCAAAAATTACTTTCCTTCTCATTAAGTTCTTTTAAAGTGTAACCAATGATTTTTGCACAACTTTCATTAAATACCACTTTTTCAGTAATCAAATTGTACTCCCAAGTACCGATACCACTCCCATTTAAAATGTCATTATCTCTCAGTTGTTGGCGTTTAACTTTTAACTCGTGGTTTTTTTGATCGGTAATATCCTTAAATGCTATGAATACATAGCGCTGTATTTGATCAGGAATAGATTTTGAATAGATATGAGTTTGCATCCATAAATGGTTGCCATTTTTATGAATAAATCGGATGTCTGTGCAACTTGTATATTCCGTATTAGAAATGTTCTGGATTTGTTCAGTAAAACCCGGTAAATCTTGAGGGGATATAAGGTCATTCCATGCAACGGAATCTGTTGGTTTATAGTCTAATAGAGTTTTGAAATTTTCACTGATATTGAATATATCTGGCTGTGATTTTTCAGCAAACCAGACTCCATCGTAGAGTTTAGAACGAAACAACTCGTAAATCGTAGAGTCAACAGGTGAGAATAACCCTGAATATGGTTGGAGTTTGATCAAGTTTGATTTCGTTTTGGGGACTTAAAAATATAAAGATATCTTTTATTTGAAATAAAGCAATACAAACGAAATTTAAATTTAATCAGGGTCTATGAACAACGATTTATCAAGGAAGATTAAAGGATTTTTTTAGTATTTGGAACGTTCGAAATAGGTCGTAGGTTTTAAAAAATTGCAATAAATGAATTTGCCATTTGATCTACTTCAGAGATTCAATTCTAATTTGGGCATTTGATATCACAAATCGGTTTTGAGCCTAGGAATTGTAAACACGTCCAAACCATTGATTACTGCAGTTTTTCCTTCATAAAATATATAAATCTAACTTTTGAATAGGTTTATGCAATAGAAATCTCATGATATCCTACTGACTGAAATGTGGCATTAAAAATTGATGTAATTGTTGATTTTAATGTCTTTGGCCTTTAAATCGAACATTAAATTATATAGCCCAAAAAACGTTCGGTTCATATAGATGAAATGTTTGGAGCCTCGATTGCCATTCATTTTGCGCAGTTCGGTGCTTTTTGAATAGCGTTGGCCCAATTCGGTTATTTTACCAAAAAACTCAGCAGCCGAAAAGTCAAAGGTCTCCGAATGAAAGGGTTGGGTAAACAAACTCAGTAATTCATGAAACATCTCTGTGAAAAACTCGGCTTCTTCTTTGGAATCGTCTTCTCGTAAAATTTCTAATTGGTATAATTTTTCGATGAAAAAAGCTTTATTGGAAATGTTTTCTGGTTTTGCCAATTCAAAATATGGTACATAAAAATCGTCAGGAATGGTTTTCATGCAGCCAAAATCTAAAGCAATTAAATTGTGTTCTTTAGACACTAAAAAGTTTCCAGGATGCGGATCGGCGTGCACTTTTTTCAACTTATGAATTTGGAACATATAAAAATCCCAAAGCGCTTGTCCTAACTTATTCGAGAATTCCTGATTGGTATTATAGGCGGTAAACTCTGATAAATGTTCGCCTTCCATATAATCCATGGTAATGATGCGTTCCGAAGATAATTCCTCATAATATTGAGGAAACAAAAGATTAGGAATGTGCGAACACGCAGCAGCAATCTCTTTGCTTTGCTTCATTTCTAATATATAATTTGTTTCCTCAATGAGTTTTCCTTCAACTTCCTTAAAATACTTGTCTGAATCTTTGCCTTTAATGTTAAACATTTTCATGGCAATAGGCTTTACAAGCGCGAGGTCAGACGAAATACTTTGGGCAACTCCAGGGTATTGGATTTTCACAGCAAGTTTTTTCCCGCATTTTTCTGCAACATGGACTTGTCCAATGCTCGCAGCGTTTACTGAAGTTGTGTTGAAGGAATCATAAAGTTCATTGGGTAATTTCCCAAAATAGGTTTTAAAAGTTTTTAGAACCAATGGTGGCGATAAGGGCGGCACAGAAAACTGAGCCAATGAAAATTTCTCAACATAGGCCTGGGGCATGATGCTTTTTTCCATGCTCAGCATTTGTGCAACTTTAAGCGCACTTCCTTTAAGCTGTTTTAAGCTGTCATAAATGTCGTCAGCATTGTTTTCATTGAGTCTTGAACGTGCTTCGTCTTCAGTTTTCGTCAATTTATCGCCATAATATTTGAGATAATTGACACCGACTTTAGCACCTGTAGACACTAATTTAGAGGCTCTTTGAATTTTCGAGGTGGGAATTTTATCGATCGTTTTCATCTATTTCGTTTGCATTTTTTCCTTGAAGAGAAATTTACCAAGGTCGATAACGCTTTTTAAGGGCGCAATATTGAGGACATCAAAGCCCGTGTTGACTGATTTTTCAATAAAAATATCTGTTTTTTCAAAAGAAGCAGAGGTGTCGTCCATCCAAAACTTCATAGTTAACAACAACTGAATCCACGCCGATTCTTGAATGGCGCGCTGTTGAAGTTTATCGATGCGTTCTTCTTTGATATCCAAAGTTTCAATATCTAAACTGTCGATATAAGTGGTAAATGATTTTCTCAATTCAGATAAGGCGGCCATTCCTTTCATGCTATTTTTATGTTGCTTAAGAGCGAAAAGAACATAACTTCTATTGGCCGTCAAATTTTCGAAAAATGTAAAGTAGAAGCTTAACAATTTGTTGCGCGCATCAAAAGATTGATAATCTTCACTGGCAAGCAATACCTTTAAAGTGTTATCAAAAAAGACTTTAAATACGTGCTTTTCAATGGCTTCAAAAGATGCAAAATGTTCATAGAACTTCGATTCGTCAAAGTCATTATTCTTTGTGAATATGTAAACTGATTTGGGTTGTGCGCCATGTTCTAAAACATAATCCATGTAAAAGGAAATAATGTTTTGATCCGAAATAGATTTCTTTTTTGCCATGATTCTAATTTGAATGTAAAGATATGAAATGTTTAACATTTCTGTGATTACATTAAACAAAATTTAACAGTAGAGTCACAATATGTTGTGACTCTACCATTTGGCATGACATCATTTTAGGCCTCCAATGGTGGGTTATTCATATTTCAAGCCAATCAGATGTCTGACATCATCCAAAATCAACATCAAATTCCGACTGAAATCGTAGGACATAATTGGGCTTTCGGTTTTCCCGTTTCTAAGTAGATCATTGAAATGTTGAATTTCGAAATTGTAACCAATGGTGTTATAGCCAAAGTCATGCGTGGCTTCCTTCCCATCAAACGTAACGGTTACCGTAGAAGGTGCATGAAATCTCGAATTGATTTTAATGATGCCTTTTTCGCAATAAAAAATAGCTTCAGTGGGCGTTTGTTCTAAAAGCGTGGATTTTAAAAAGGCTTTCACACCATTATAATAATTGAAAATAATATCACAAGAGGCATCGGCACCATTATCAAAAAAAACAGCTTTGGCGTCTACATCAATAGGTTTTCCTAAGGTAGACAGCGCAGCAAAAATAGGGTAGATGCCAATATCCAATAAACTGCCGCCACCAAGGGATTTGTCGAAAACCCGAGAAGTACTATCGAATTTGGGTAGAAATCCAAAATCGGCTTCAAGTTTTGTAATTGCACCAAATTTTCCTGACTTCAATTCATTTAAAACAAATTGGTAATGTGGTAAAAAATAAGTCCAAAGGGCTTCCATCAGCAGGACATTGTTGGTTTTAGCAACAGTAATCATGTCTTCAACTTCCTGAATATTCATGGCCAAAGGTTTCTCACACAACACTGCTTTTTTATGATTCAGGCACAATAGCGTGTATTCTTTATGAGAACTGTGTGGCGTCGCAATATAAATAGCATCGATATTAGGATCGGCAGCCAAGCTATCGTAATCGCCATAAGCTTTGATGGCATTATATTGTTTGGCGAACGAATTTGCTTTTTCCTGATGCCTTGAAGCTACAGCATATAGTTGACAATTTTCTACATTTTGAATGTCTTGAGCGAATTTGTTGGCAATTTTACCAAGTCCGATAATTCCCCAGCGTATGGTTTTAGATGTTTTCATGACGTGATAATGGATTAAGGGTTTGAAGAATAAAAGAAATTCCAATAACAAGGGCGCACCCGAATAAATTCAGCCATAAATAAGGCATCCAATCATACCACCAGCCTGCGATAACAATCGCTTGTGTGATTAAAGCTGCCATAAAAACCGCATTACCTTTCACATATTTAAAAAAGAATGCCAATAGGAAAATTCCCAAAACATTTCCATAGAAAATGGAACCGATAATATTGACCAATTGAATTAAATTATCCGCCAAATAGGCTACTGACGCAATGGCAATAGCTAGAATCCCCCATCCTAAAGTAAACCATTTTGAGGCTTTCAAGTAATGGTGTTCATCTTCATTTCCCACAAAGCTGCGTTTATAAAGATCCATGGTCGTCGTTGATGCCAACGCATTTAATTCGCTCGCGGTACTGGACATGGCAGCGCTTAAAATAACGGCCAATAACAAACCAATCAAACCCCGTGGTAGATTGTTTAAAATAAAGTGAATAAACACATAATCCTTATCGTTGGTTTCCACCCTAAGGGTGTTTTCGATGTTTGCCTTGTCAATTAACTCTTTAGCGGCATTTCGATTCACTCGATCGCCATCATTGAATAACGCAATTTGGTTCGCTATCACTTCAGATTTGTTGTCCGCGTAAGCGTTTAGCAACTCCTGTTTCCTTTGAAAAATATGATTTTGTTCGTTTTGTAACTGCATGTATTCTTCGGCGTAGGAAGAATTCATGACCGTTTCTGTCGCTGCAGGATTAAAATTGATAGGGGAAGGGTTAAATTGGTAAAACACAAAAACCATTACGCCGACCAATAAGATGAAAAACTGCATGGGGACTTTCAAAAGTCCGTTGAAAATCAAGCCCATTTGCATCTCTTTTATCGATTTCCCTGAAAGATAGCGTTGCACCTGGCTTTGATCTGTACCAAAATAGGAGAGGGCCAAAAACGTTCCGCCGATAATACCACTCCAAAACGTGTAACGATTATTGAAATCAAAAGAAAAATCGAGGATGTCCATTTTCCCGCTGGCGCCTGCAATATGCAAGGCTTTGGTAAATGTGATATTGTCTGGTAGATAGCTGACAATTAAAAAGAAGGCGATAAACATCCCCGTGAAAATCACGGCCATCTGTTGTTTTTGAGTAATATTCACTGCTTTTGTACCGCCTGAAACGGTATAGATGATGACCAAAATCCCGATAGCGATGATGAGTAAATTCAAATTCCAGCCTAAAACAGCGGAGAGGATAATCGCCGGTGCGTAAATAGTAATTCCTGCGGCCAATCCGCGTTGAATCAAAAACAAAATAGCCGTCAGACTTCGGGTTTTGAGATCAAACCGATTTTCTAAAAACTCATAAGCCGTATAAACTTTGAGTCGATGATATAAGGGGATAAAGACCAAACAGATGATGACCATGGCAATTGGCAATCCGAAGTAAAATTGCACAAAGCCCATGCCGTCATGAAATGCTTGTCCAGGCGTGGAAAGGAAGGTAATGGCGCTGGCTTGCGTTGCCATCACGCTTAAGCCAATCGTCCACCATTTGGCTTCATTGCCGCCTTTAAGAAAATCTTCAACGTTTTTACTGCCTCGGGTTTTCCATGTGCCATAGGCGACAATAGTAAAAAGTGTCCCAATAAGAACAATCCAATCTAATGTATGCATCTTAGAAGGATTTCGTGATAAAGTAAAACAAAATGATATAGATAGCATTGGCAACCAATACTAAAGTGTATGATTTTTTCCAGTGCTCTTTTGGTGGTTGTTTTTGCATAGTTTTTATTCTTTTGCCACGAATACGCGAATACGTTTCAATTTCTCCGTGCGACTCTGTGTTTTCAGCGTATCTCTGTGAAATAGCGATTAAATATATTTTTTAAAAAACCTGACAGGTTTGCGATTTTAAGATTAGTTTTTCAATTGTTGGTCGGTTTTTATCGATTCTTTTCCGACAGAAAGCATGTTGGCAAACAAACGGAATGCGCCAGCGACACCTTCAGGAAATTCCCTGAAAAAACTCAATCCCGTATAAATATAATGACCTTTTCCATATTTAGCGATTAGTAGGCTGCCTTCTTGTGGAGATTCGCCCTCGTCATGCATAGATAACACTGGCGTGAACTCTTTTGACCATTTATTCGGAAAATAGAGGCCGCGTTCTTGCACCCAACCTTCAAAATCTTTTTGGGTAATTTTATTCGGATAGTTGAGCAGTTCGCTATTGGGATTTAAGAATTTGACTTCGGCATTTTCATTGGTAACACGGTCTCGTGATAATTGTAAAGGATAGGGCGCCAATTGATCAACAATGATTCCTGCATTTGTATTATACTGAACAACTAAATTACCACCTTGCTCAACAAAATCAAAGAGTTGTTTCTGTTTAAATTTTAAGGCATCCACCGTATTATAGGCTCTAATGCCTACAACAATGGCGTCAAATCGATTTAAAGTTTCAGCAGTAATATTTTCAGGTTTGATGATCACTACATTATAGCCGATTTGCCTCAAACTTTCAGGAACAAGATCGCCTGCGCCTTCAATATATCCAATGTTTTCGCCCCTTTTCTTGATGTCCAGACGCACTATTTTGCTTTCATTGGGCAATAATACGGTTTGAAACGGAATATGGTCATAGTTGATTTCTACAATTTTTTTGGTGTAAATCTCCTTGCCGATATGAACCATTGGCGATAATAGACCTTCACTCTGATTTTTTGGTGGAATGACCGTAAAAACTAAAGTCTGTTCTTGGCCTTTATGAAGAATAGCGACATTTTGCTTTTCAGGATAAACGTTCCAACCTTTCGGATGTGCCAATTGCACAAAGCCTTCCAGATTTTCACGATTCGCTTTTACGATCACTTGGATGTCTTTTTGTTGGTCGTCGGCAAAAATGATCACGGGTTCAGAAATATACGCGGAGACTTCTGGTACAATTTCAAACGGTTTGTAAACTTCGCCTTTTACTGGATCATTGGTTTTGTAGATGACAGGTCTTGTATAGGATAATATTTCCCCATGCATCGAAATATTGAACGTCGCCGTAATATTTCGGGGTGTCTCTGGCAGTCCAATTAAATTTTGTTGATCGACGTTATACATTCCTAAAGTGCCTTTATTATTCAGCCAGTAAGGGGTTGAGTAGCTTGCAGATGCAGCAATGTTTATTTGTGATTTAAAACGCTGGGACTGATTAAATTTTAAGTCCGTGTTTTTTTTAAGGTTCGTGCCATCAGATAGCACAATTGAAATTAGTTTAATGTCTTGAGCACTGCGATTGATGGCTTCCAAATTTAAATCTACTTTACCGTTTGGAGTGGCTGTATTAGAGTTAGCGGCGACCTCCAAATACAAACCCATACAAGCGGCAATCACATTCTTGAGATCTTCTGATTTGATGGTTTTCCAATGGCTATTGTCAATTTTTTGAATCAGCTTGTAAGCTTCAATCAATTTTGGAAGGGACGCTGATGGATTTTTGAAATCATAATTATCCTGAACTTCTTTCAATAGAATGCCAATCGGTTTTCCGCCTTTTACGCGATTCCAGCTGGTATCAATATCATCAAAAATATTGTTTTTGTCTTTTGGCATATCGCCTTTTACGAGCTCTAAATATTCGGTTTCACTACCACGTGTTCCTGTATTTCCAAAACCTTGCGATTTGTGCGCGCTTCTGCTCAAGGCGGCAATTTCAGGATTTGACAATCCGAGTGCGGGATAGAAATCGCCCACTTCCACAGCAAACTGACCGGTTTTATCGGCAGCTTCAAACTTTTCCTGACTGCCATAAAACCACCAAGAGGTATTAAAAAACTCACGTTTTGCTTGCCAAACGTCTACTGATTTTAATTGATTGGGGAATTTTGATTTATCGCTCGCCAGATCAAAAGCTTCCATGCTTAATAGGGCGGAACTGGTATGATGTCCGTGCGTTGATCCCGCACTTCTATGGTCAAATCGGTTGATAATGATATCGGGTTGAAACTTACGAATAGCCCAAACGACATCACTCAATACCTCGTCTTCGTTCCAGATGGCTAAAGTTTCATCCGGATGTTTGGAGTATCCAAAGTCATTAGCTCTTGTAAAGAGTTGTTCGCCACCGTCAATTTTACGTGCAGCCAGTAGTTCTTGCGTTCTGATAACACCTAAAAGGTCACCAAGTTCTGTTCCAATAAGATTTTGTCCGCCATCGCCACGAGTTAATGATAGATAAGCCGTGCGCGCCTTTACAGCATTGGCCATATGTGAAATAAGTTTGGTGTTTTCATCGTCGGGATGCGCGGCAACGTAGAGGACAGATCCGAGGAAATTGAGTTTCTCTATGGACTGATAAATCTCTGAACTGGTTGGTTTTTTGGGTTTTTGGGCTTGTGCAGAAAAGCAATAAATTAAACTAATTAATAGGAGTAAATAGGGTTTGAACATTTTTTGAAAATTAGCTAGAACCTCAAATATAAAAAAGAAGAATCGCAAATTTCGGTTTTAGTCTTTATTTAACGCAAAAAGTGAATTTAATCCCATAAGATGACAGTGAAAGTGAATAGGTAATCCTAGGTCTATTTATTTCTTAAATCAAATCCGTTCCATCATCAAATAGTTCATCAATAGCATCTTTTTTAATAAGCGTCACTGCTTTTTGAAGCATTAAATTGTTGGGATAGGTTACTAAATCGCCGTTTTCAGTTCTTAAATGCAATTGAAAGGCTCTAATATCTTCAATAATACCTTCAAGCGGAACGTCTTTATCATGTATTTGTATTTTATCGCCTACTTTATAAGGAAACGAAAGGAACATAATAACACCTGAGGTTATATTACTTAGTATGGACCATATCGCAAAAAGAGCAATCCCAATGACGGCAAATACCGAAGAAAAAAGAACGACCAAATCCTGTATTCGTGTTCCAAAAATAAAAGGAATAAATAAAAGCGCAAATATAAAAAGCAGGACACTTGTATAGCGCTGCATTAAGTGGGTTCGCGCTAAATTAATACCGTTCTTTTTTGAGATTTTACCAATGAGTTTATTTAGAATATATCTAATAATCAGTAAAAAAAGGAGTACAAATCCTGTGGTGATTAATGCTTGCTGATGGGTTTGAAAAAACATAAACTTTTTGATGTGAAATTAGATGCTAAGATACACAGAATACCGATAATTTTAATTTAAACCAAGGCTTTCTCTTAAAGCGAAATCGTCATTGATATTCTTGTTCCAATGGTCTGGTTTTATTGTTTTTTACCGCATAGTGCTGTTTGTTAGTGTTTTAGCAGCTTCTCGACGACAACTTATGGAGGATTCTTTCTAGGAAATTGTGGATAAAATTTGATGCAGAGACCAATAGTTCTGATTGAAAATACAATCCTATATTTTTTTGGCCATGTCGTTTAAGGTTTGGTACACCAGGTGCGTGGGCAATCCCATGACATTAAAATAGGAACCTTCAATTTTTTTAACGCCAATTTGGCCAATCCATTCCTGAATGCCGTAAGCACCCGCTTTATCAAAAGGTTTACAGGTGGCTATATAGTAATTGATTTCCTCATCCGTTAAGTTTTTGAAGGTCACTTTTGTAACCGCATTTACAGTTTTTTCATAGAATGATGACGTAAAACATACGGAGGTAATGACTTCGTGCGTGGCATTGCTCAGCGATTTTATAATGTCAAAGGCTTCTGAAGCATTTCTTGGTTTTCCTAAAGCTTTGTTGTTGTGCCAAACAATCGTATCACTGGTAATTAGGATGTCGTTGGGTTTGAGTTCATCTTTAAAAGGCAATGCTTTGAGTTGAGCAAGATAATCGCTGATTTCAAAATGCCTTAAGCGTTGCGGATATTCTTCATCCACCGGTTTTAATCGGATTTCGAAGTCCAAGCCCAAATCTTTAAAAAATTGCTGTCGCCTTGGCGATGCTGAGGCTAAAATAATGTGATGGTTTTTTAGTTTATCGTTGAGCATGATTTAGTTTTTAGTTGGTAGTCGGTAGTTTTCCCTCCTTCACAGAAGCTTTGGATGGGTGAGTAGTCTTCAGTCTTCAGTCCTCAGTCTTCAGTCCTCAGTCTTCAGTCCTCAGTCGGCGGTCGGCGGTTGACGATCTTCGGTATTTAAACTTCACGCGTCCATCTTCATGCTTCTATTTTCAAAAATCTTCAATCAACAATATTCTTGCTTTTATTTTAAAACAATCGGATACAATAACATAGATAACATTCCAAAAATCATGACTAATTTAAGCATATTGCTGATATGATGGTAGTGTTTTTTTGTTTTTGCAGCGTAAGATTTAATCGCAATGTAAATCAGTGGTGCGATAATCAAAATAAGGAAGTAAGCGATAATGATCTCAAATTTGATCAAATAGGTTGCCACATAATAAATGGCGCCGAATAGCGGGATTAGGATAAGAATAAATGCAACTTTGGAGGTTCTTTCACGCCCAATGACGATAGGCAGTGTGTTCATCCCAGATTTATAATCGCCGTCAACATCTTCTAAATCCTTAATGATTTCGCGCACCAAATTGATTAGAAAAGCAAAGATGGCATAATCTAAAAGGATTTTGAAAAATGTGAATTGGGTTGTTTGATTCTGTGTTGTGATCACGGGGATTAATTCGAAAACACCAACAATTAAAATACTCATGGCAACCAAAATTGAAATGGCAATGTTTCCTAATAAAAGTGTCTGTTTTAAATAAGAGGCATACACATAAAGCAAAGCTGAAATGATCACGAAAATGGCAAAAAAGCCACTTCTTCCGACCAGATTCGATAGATAAAATCCGATAAGCACACCAACCACGTTGAAGGTAATGAATAGGTTGTAGGCGGTTTTTTCAGAAATCTTTTTTCCGACGATCACTTTTGATGGTCTATTGACCAAATCAGTTTCTACGTCGTAAATGTCGTTAATGATATTTCCTGCCGCTGCAATACAAAGTGAGGACAACACTAAAAGACCAAATCCGAAGGCATTGAGCGTGATCGTTAATTCTGTCGTTTTTAAGAAGGGGTCAAATAAGGCGTATTTGATGAGCAATTGCACCAAGGCAATCATCAAAAGGTTTTTCCAGCGGATTAAATTTAGTATGCTCAAGGTGTGGGTTGGGTGTTGTAGTGTTTGTTGTTTAAATGTTTGTTATTAAGATGTTAATTTGCTTGGTGTTATGATGCTAAAATGTTGGTCACGAACCTGCCCGTCCGTTCAGGCAAGTGCACGAATCTTTTTATTTTTATCATCCGTCATCCGTCATCCGTCATCCGTCATCCGTCATCCGTCATCCGTCATCCGTCATCGGCTTTTGTTAAACGACGATGAACGTTGAGTTTTGAAGTCTCAGGTTCTAAACTTCTAAACCGCTAAACTTCTAACTCAAGCTTCGTGCTTCAAACTTCAAGCTTCAAGCTCAATCATACTTCGCATCAAAATTCCCATTCCATTTACCTTGAACCTTGAGCACTTGTTCAATCACATCTCTAACGCAGCCTTGTCCACCTTTTTTATGAGAAATGTATTTTGAAATGGTTTTAATTTCAGGAACGGCATCTTGTGGGCAGGCCGGCAAGCCAGCCAATTTCATGACTGGATAATCTGGAATATCATCGCCCATATAAAGCACGTTTTCAGGCTTGATATGGTGCTTGTCCATAAATTCATTCAATTGCTCAATTTTATTGTGGATGCCTAAATAGACGTCCGTCACTCCAAGTTTGTTTAAACGCAAACGCACGCCTTCATTGCTGCCACCAGAAATGATGCACAGGTTAAACCCTGCATCGATTGCCGTTTTCATCGCAAATCCATCTTTGGTATGCATGGTGCGTAACATTTCGCCCGTAGAGGTCAATAAAATCGTACCATCGGTCAGTACGCCATCAACGTCAAATACAAAAGTAGTAATGTGTTCGAGGTATTCTTTATAACTTTTTTCTTGCATTTATTTTATTTTTTTTTGAGAATCGGTTGCTGAGTTTGTCGAAGCACCATGTGTTTCTTGAATGCTTGCAGTTAAGAGCTTATAAATAGCTTTATGCTGCTCGTTATCCAACAATTCTAAATGTTTTTCTATTGTTTTTTTATCGTTGCGTTTTGCAGGTCCTGTTTGTGCCATATATGGGGACAGATCTTGCACTTTTTTTGCGGTTTCTAAAATCAAAGGTTTTAATATATCAAACTCGACGCCTTGAGCTTCGGTAATTTCATGCGCTACACGGTACAACTGATTTGTGAAATTATTGACAAACACAGCTGCTAAATGTAAAGTTTTCCTCTGATTGGTATTGATTTTGTGACTTTTACTGCCGATGGCCTTGGCTAAGGATTTTAAGGTTTTAAAATCGGTTTTGTCCAATGCTTCAATGCACATTGGCACGTTTCTAAACTTTATGGGAGCGGCTTTGCTAAAGGTTTGCAAGGGATAAAATACACCGCGACGGTTTTTTTTGTCGAGATCATGAATGTTAACCGTCCCTGAAGTGTGCACGACCAATCGGTTTTCAAAAGGTAATTTTGAGGATAAACGAGCAATCGCATCATCACTTACGGCAATAATGTAGATGTCGGCCTCTTTTAAATTTGACAAATCATCGGTTATATCAACCTTGTTTTTGTATGGTTTAAGACTGCCGATGTTTCGATTATACCACTGTGCAACAGTGATTTTATCGGACTTATCAAAAGCGTTGAATAAATGTGTTGCGACATTGCCTGCGCCAAGAATAACTACTGAAATCATGCTGCTAAATTACTGAAGAAATAAGAAATACGAATAAGAATTTGGGGTTTTTGGTTTTCTATCTGAACTATCAGGTCGCTCCATTATAAAAAGCTGGGCGAATAAGTGCCGTTTTTAGATAAAAACCTTTCGGTCGATGATAGCTAAAGCTTCGGACTTCTCTAGTTTTTTAATGGCCCGGATGACGGTTTCAACGCGTAATCCTGTTAAGTCTGAAATTTGCTGCCGGGTTAAAGGAACTTCAAAGCTGTTATCGGTTTTGGAGTTGCCTTTAAGGTGGTGCAATAAGGTTAAAATGCGATGTTCTGGTGGATAAATGGACACTTCCCTCGCTATTTTCGCTTTATAAACCATGCGCTTGCAAATCAATTTCGTGAACTTTAAATGAATATCAGGATGCGTTTTTAGAAGTTTAAAAAAAGAAACTTTTGGAAGCATATAAATTTCTGAGGCATCAAGAGCCAATGCTGTTGCGGGATATTTGAAAGCGCCAAACAGCGGCGGTTCGCCAAAAGAATCATCCTTTTTGAAAAAACCTTGCACAAATTCCTTTCCATCTTCTGTAAGGTTATACATTTTGACATGTCCAGTTTTAATCTGAAAATAGAACTCGGCAAACTCGCCTTCACGGATAATGGTTTGGTCCTTTGCGTAATTCTTTAAGTTCGCTCCAAATTGTTGAATGATGTCTTCGGGGATCATGGCCTTATGATTTGAGTCATAAAAATACGAAGAAACGTTTAGGAACTTTGTGTGAACACTGAAATAAAAGAAATTATGACACTTTACACTAAAGGATTGGAAGATTTCAAAGAGCACTTAACCTTATATGTCCCGTTGAGTATTATTTTTCAAAGCTGTTTGGGTTCTGTTGCAGCCATGTTTATACTTAAAAGTAGTTTTCAGACATTTCGTTTTTTAGATTTAGCATTAGTGGTTAGCTTTGCAATGGCTTATAATGGTGCGTTGTATGCGCAAATGAAACCAAAAGTGATTTACAATTTATTTATTGTAACAATTTTGGTGCACACAACGTTTCTTATCATTAATATGATTCGTTTGGGATAGTTGAAAATGGAAAAAAAAGATATTGAAAATCGGGAGGATGTATATGTACTCGTCTCAGAATTTTACCGAAAAGTTAGAAAAGATCCTGTTTTAGGGCCTTTTTTCAATCGGGTTATAAAAGATTGGGAAGCACATATTGAGCGTTTGACCACATTTTGGGAAAGCAGTTTGTTCATGACCAAAAAATTGGAACACCGTTATCATGGGAATCCTTTGCAAGTGCATATAGAAGTGGATCGTGAAAATGATAATGCCATTACACAAGTGCATTTTGGATTGTGGATGAATTTATGGTTTGAAACCCTCGACGAACTTTTTGAGGGCGAATATGCTGATAATGCTAAAAACCGCGCCCGCAAAATGGGATCATTTATGTTTATGAATATTTTTCAGGCGAGACAAGGTTAGGAAAGTTCAAGGATTGATATTTGATATTTAAGGCTGAAAATTAGTCTTCAGTCTTCAGTCTTCAGTCTTCAGTCGGCAGTCCAGATCATCAGTCTGTTTTATGCTATTTCAGCACTTATATCTGCTTAGTAATCTGAAGAAATCCGGATGTCTGCGGGAAAATCAATATTCAAAGTTGAAAACATGCACTATTTCTTTGTAAACCTTTGTTTTTCCTTTGAGTAACTTTGCGTGATAGCTTTTAAGATAGTTTTCAGTCCTCAGTCGGCAGTTTTCAGTCACAGTTTTCTATATTCAGTTGGCAGATCATAAGTCTGTTTTATGGCATCTTCAGAGTTATATGTACTTAGTGATCTGAAGAAATCCGCATGATGTGAGGGAAAATCAATATTCAAAGTTGAAAATATGCACTATTTCTTTGTGAACCTTTTTTTTCCTTTGAGTACCTTTGCGTGATAGCTTCCAAGACAGTTTTCAGTCACAGTTTTCAGTCACAGTTTTCAGTCACAGTTTTCAGTCACAGTTTTCAGCCGACAGATAATCAGTCTATTTGATTCAGTTTAACATTCAGTACAACCAAAGTAGATCAACTTAGCAATCTGCGAAAATCCGCGTCGTCTGCGGGAAATTATTTCTGGCAATAGGCGATCTTGGTATATTGACGATTCATAAAACCCATCCAATAAAGATTTTCTCAGTGAATCTCAGTAAAACATTTTTTTCCACCATCCGTCATCGGTCATCCGTCCTCGGTCATCCGTCATCCGTCCTCGGTCATCGGTCCTCGGTCATCGGTCATCCGTCAACCGTCAAATTCACTCTTTCTTACTGAGACCGTGACTTATCCAAACTATCTGAACTTTAACATTTTTTAATCCGCAACAAACCAACAAAAAAGGCTAAATTTGCACTGCTTAAATAAAAGTGCAAAAAACAGTTCTTCTATCATGCAAAAAAGACTCGCTAACATCCTTTTTTCTACACGTTTAACCGCTATCCTATTTGTCGTATTCGCCGCCGCAATGGCCACCGGGACATTTATGGACGCCAACCAAGAAACATCACCTACTCCTTATACACGGCATTTAATTTACAATGCCTGGTGGTTTGAAGCCATTATGGGGATGTTTATGATCAATTTTATTGGTAATATGTTTCGTTACCGATTATTGAGATGGAAAAAATGGGCCACGTTAACGCTACATTTGTCCTTTGTTCTGATCATTTTTGGCGCATTCATTACGCGATATATCGGATTTGAAGGCATGATACATATCAGGGAGGGCGAATCGGAAAGCCAGTTTTTATCGCAAAAAACCTATGTCACCACCTATATCGATGGCGATTATATGGTCAATGGTGTGGCGCAACGAAAAGTAATCGAGCGCGAAGTGGATTTCTCATACCGACTAAACAATCACTTTAAAGTCGAAACTGAATATAATAACATTCCTGTAACCATTGAACTTGAAAAGTACATCAAAGGTGCAGAATTGGATATTATTCCTGATGAATCTGGAGAATCCTATTTGAAGTTGGTGGAAGCTGGAGACGGCAGTCCGCATAATCACTTTTTGAAATCTGGAGAAGTTCAAAATCTACATAACGTATTGATTTCTTTAGATAAACATACGCCTGGTGCCATTAATATTATGACGACTCCAGAAGGTGGTTTAACGATTGAGTCGCCTTACGATGGAGATTATATGACTATGGCCACGCGCGCCACAGGAATTCTGGTAAAAGACAGCGTGCAACCGTTGATTTTACGTTCGCGTTACGTTATTGGCAATATGTCCATGGTTTTTCCTAAACCCGTAGAAAAAGGAATTTTCGATGTGGTTAAAAAATCAGAAATGCTGAAAGGCGATGAAGATGGCGTCGTGATGAAAGTGACGGTCAATGGCGAAACCAAAACTGCAAATATACTCGGTGGGCCTTTCAAAAATAATCCTTTTGAACAAGTGCAATTTGGCGATCTGACGATTGCGCTTAAGTATGGTTCCAAAATGATGGAATTGCCTTTTGAAATAAAATTGAATGAATTTATTGGTCGAAAATTCCCTGGAACAGAGAAAAGCTATTCTTCTTATGAAAGTAAAGTCACGGTTTTGGATAAGGAGGAAGGCGACTATGATTACCATATTTATATGAATAATATCTTAGATCATAGAGGCTATCGCTTTTTTCAAGCAAGTTTTGATCCTGATGAAAAAGGGACCATTCTTTCTGTAAATCATGATTTCTGGGGAACTTGGGTAACTTATATTGGATATTTCTTATTGTATATTGGACTTATGGCGATTTGGTTTGACAGAAACACGCGATTTGCAGATTTGAATAAAATGCTGGATAAAGTTAAAAAGCAAAAGAGCAAAGTGTTAACCATTCTATTTATAGCGTTCTCTACGTTGGGCTTTTCACAAGAACATTCTGCAGATGATGGCCATGACCATGGTGGCAGACCGACCAAAGCGCAAATTGATTCGGTGCTCAAAGCTAACATCACGCCAAAAGAACATGCCGATAAATTCGGACATATTGTAGTACAGGATTACAGCGGGCGAATGATGCCGATGGATACATATGCTTCTGAAATGTTGCGCAAAATAAGCAAGCACGATACTTATGAAGGGTTTGATGCCAATCAAATCATATTGTCCATTCAGGAAAGTCCGTTGTTATGGTATAATGTGCCCATCATTTATTTGGCGCCGAAAAAAGCAGATACCATTAGAAAGATCATTGGCGTTCCATTTGATCAAAAACATGTGGCCTTCATCGATTTCTTCACAGAAACAGGTAACTATAAATTACAGCCATATCTTGAAGAAGCCTACAGAGCAGCAATTCCAAATGGATCTCAAAAAGAGTTTAAGGAAGCCGATCAGCGTGTTAATTTAATGCACAATACCTTAGAAGGGCGTGCAATGAAAATTTTTCCAGTCCCTAATGACGATAACAACAAATGGATTTCTTCAAAAGAGTTTAGAGATGAAGGGTATCGCGAGAAAATAAGTGACTCTCTTTTGGGGAATTTCATCAACAATGGTTTTAGCGCGTATCTATTGACGCTCAACAGTGCGAAGCAAGATGGCGACTTTTCAAAGGCAGATGCCGTACTGAATGGTATTACCAAGACCCAAGAAAAATATGGAAGCGAGGTCATGCTGTCCGAGAAAAAGATAAAAACAGAAATTGCGTATAACAAATATGATATTTTTAGGAATTTGTTCAGTTGGTATATGTATGCTGGTACGCTCATGTTCATTCTGTTGATTGTACAGATTTTCAAGGGTAACAATAAGTTTGTGAATGTCAGTGTTAAGACTTTCAAATTTATCATTTTAGGATTGTTTATTCTCCACACTTTAGGATTGATTGTCCGTTGGTACCTTTCAGGGCACGCGCCTTGGAGTGATGCTTATGAATCGATGATTTATGTAGCTTGGGCAACCATGTTCTTTGGATTAGCCTTCGGCCGTAAAAGTGATTTGACCATTGCGGCGACCGCCTTTGTGACTGCCATTGTTTTGATGGTAGCGCATTGGAACTGGATGGATCCTGCCATTTCAACTTTAGAACCGGTGTTGGATAGCTATTGGTTAATGATCCACGTGGCGGTAATTGTGATGAGCTACGGACCATTTACCTTGGGTATGATTTTGGGTACTGTCTCTTTGATTTTGATGATATTTACTAATAAAGACAATAAAAAGAAGATGTTGCTCAATATTCAGGAGCTCACCATTATTAATGAAATGGCCTTAACTACTGGTTTGGTATTATTGACCATTGGAAACTTTTTAGGAGGTATGTGGGCCAATGAGAGCTGGGGACGTTATTGGGGTTGGGACCCTAAGGAAACTTGGGCTTTGATCAGTATTATGGTATATGCCTTCGTAATTCATATGCGATTGGTTCCAGGACTTCGCGGTCGTTTTGGTTTTAACTTAGCTTCTATTATTGCATTTGCGAGTATCATGATGACCTATTTTGGAGTAAATTTCTACCTTTCAGGACTCCATGCTTACGCTAGCGGCGACCAGATTGTGAGTGTGAAATTTATTCTGATTGCGGTAGCCATTGTTGTGGTTCTGGCAC
This sequence comes from Gelidibacter sp., assembly GCF_053579655.1. Lineage (NCBI taxonomy): Bacteria > Pseudomonadati > Bacteroidota > Flavobacteriia > Flavobacteriales > Flavobacteriaceae > Gelidibacter > Gelidibacter sp. Next base: position 92,945 of record NZ_JBMDWE010000012.1, read on the forward strand.
TTTTAGCCTATCGTAAATATGTCATGTATTACAAAAAATAAGAAATTTTTAGGCATTAGATATGGACAGCCATAAACACATTGTTTATGGCTGTTGCCATTCATATTAAAACGAAGATTTTATAGTTTTTCAAAAAGTAAACAAAAATGGGAATTTTTAAAGAATTTAAAGAGTTTGCCGTCAAAGGCAATATGATTGATATGGCCGTCGGTATTATCATTGGAGCGTCCTTTAATAAGGTCATCGATGTGCTTGTTAAAAAAGTGATGATGCCGCCTTTGTCCTTAATGACCAATGGTTTAAAGTTTCAGGACAAAAGTTTTGTTTTAAGAGATAAAGTTACCGATGCTTCTGGCCAATTGATATCCGAAGAAATTGCCATCGGTTATGGTGCATTAATTGAAGCTGCTACCGACTTTTTAGTAATAGGGTTTACCATTTTCATGATGCTCAAATTTCTGAATAGAATCAGAGAAAAGGCTCATGATCCTAAAAATAAAACCGTCAAAACCCCTAAGGATATTGAATTGCTATCACAATTGACCGATTTGATGAAAGAGCAAAATGAACTTTTGAAAAAGGAGAAGTAAACCTTAAAGGTTTCTATGCATGGAATAATCGGAATGTTTTTTTACGACGTTCTAAATGGATTATTTCGTTAGCAAATCAAGCTGTGTATTCCTCGGATAATAACCTGCCTGCCATACTAGAAGCAGGTCACTTAATATGAGATGTCTAACTTTTTATTTTTCAGACAGGACTGACGTGAAATGCTTAGCAATAGTATCGTAAGCAATCTCTTCAAAATCACTAATCACTAAATCGGCAAGTGAATAGTCTTGATCATGGGAATGGAAACTGTCATAACCAACGCAAAAAATGCCAGCGTCTTTAGCTGCTTTAATGCCATTGGTTGAATCTTCTATGACCATACATTCATGACGCTCAAAACCTGAGGCCAATGCAGCGTTTTCAAAAATCTCAGGATGCGGTTTGGACGCTTTTAAATCGGCACCACTTAATTTGGCTATAAAATATGGGTTGAGATTAAAACGCTCAAAAATATTGTTGATGTTTTCCATGGAGGCAGAAGACGCCAAAACCAAGGTCAAGCCATTATGGTGGTAATCTTTGATCAGGTCCAAAACACCATCTAAAAGTGCTAATTCATCGTCGTTTTCAAACAGATATTTAAAATGATGACGTTTAAGTTCCACCAAGGTCTGTGGCCCCATCGGCAACTTAAAATGATCAATCAATAGGCGACTAATTGCTATTGTGGATTGCCCAGTGAAAGAAGCGTAAAGTTCGTCAGGCACCTCAATATTGATGTCGTCAAACATTTGGTAGTAGGATTTATGATGCAGCGGTTCGGTGTTCACAATCACACCGTCCATATCAAATAATACGGCTTTAAGCATTTGGAGAGGAGTTTATTAATAGCGGTACGAATATAAGAGAATTGGTTAACAATCCCTAAAAATGGTTTTCAAGTTTTTAATAATTTTTAAGTATAATACTTTTTTCATCAAGCTTTTGAATTTTTATTGCTTTTTTTTAAAAAGCATATACTTAGAGAATAGGAATGTTTATATGTGAAAATAAATCATGAGTTCAAAAAGCAAGATTGAAAATGGCTTTCTATAATCATTTATTCGTAATTTTAAACCTTACTAAATGATCGATTATCATGTCAAAATCAAAATACGGATTAAATACCATTTGCACCCATGTCGGCGAAATCAAGGATGAACAGTTTAAAGGGGCGATTTCACCTATTTATATGTCCACTTCCTATCAGTTTGATGGTGTCGATGTCAAACGTTATCCGCGGTATTTTAACACGCCAAATCAAGAGTATTTATCGAAAAAAATTGCTGCCCTCGAGCATGCTGAAGCAGGCATGATTTTTGGAAGTGGCATGGCTGCAATTAGTACCGTATTTTTGGCTTTTTTGAAACAAGGCGACCATATTGTGGTTCAAAACACCTTGTATGGTGGTACCAGTAATTTTATTAGAGAAGAATTTCCAAAATATGGCATTGAATTTACATTTACGGACGGCTATGAAGTTTCTGATTTTGAAGCAGCCATTTGTCCAAATACAAAATTGATTCATATTGAAACACCTTCCAATCCCTTGTTGACCATTACCGATATGAAAGGAGTGGCCGACTTGGCTAAATCAAAAAGCATCGTGACCACCATCGATAATACCTTTGCCAGTCCGGTTAATCAAAATCCCATAGATTTTGGGATTGATATTGTCATCCATTCCGCCACAAAATATTTAGGAGGACATTCTGATATTTTAGCGGGTGCGGTGGCTTGTAGTAATGCGCATAGGGATCTTATTTGGAATGTGGCGAAAAATCTGGGCGGTAGTTTAAGCGATATGACCGTTTGGATGTTGGAGCGCAGCATGAAAACCTTGGCTTTACGTGTGAAAGCTCAAAATAGAAACGCTAAAAAACTAGCGAAGTTTTTAACTCAACACGACGATGTGAAACAAGTGTTTTACCCAGGACTTAAATCCCATCCGCAATACGATTTGGCAAAGTCGCAAATGAAAGGTTTTGGCGGGATGCTATCTTTTGAGTTGAATGACGAATTAGATGCCATGGCGTTTCAAAAAGAATTAAAATTGATTAAATCTTCGATGAGTTTGGCAGGCGTAGAAAGCACCATGCTATCGCCTCATAAAACCTCGCACGCCTTATTGACGCAACAACAACGTGATGCTATTGGTGTTAGCGATAATTTGATTCGATTTTCTGTGGGAATAGAATCAAAAAAGGATTTGATGGCAGATATTGAACAAGCGATAAAGAAAGTAAAAAGCTCAAAGCTTCAGGTTCAGAAGTAGAACTTTAAAATAATAAGAAACCTAGAAAACACAAGAAATTGCACAAAAACTCATTTCACAATAAAAAATACGATTTTGATGTTCTCGTCGAAAATCATGAAGCCTTAAGACCTCATGTTTTTGTGAACGATTTTCAAACTCAAACCATCGATTTCTCAAATCCTCAAGCGGTAAAAGCGTTAAATACAGCATTGCTATTTACCCATTACAACGTAAAATACTGGGAGTTTCCTGATGAAAATTTATGTCCACCTATCCCAAGTCGCGCAGATTATATGCATCATTTGTCCGATTTAATAAGACGTAGCCATTTGGAGACTGATATCAATATTTTGGATATTGGTGTGGGAGCGAGTTGCATTTATCCTTTGATAGGAAATGCGCTCTTCAACTGGAAATTTGTTGGTACTGATATCGATGAAAAATCACTTCATGTTGCGAAAAAAATCATAGATAAAAACTTTTTGGCGAATGTTATAGAGCTGCGACGTCAAAATGATTCCCAGAACATCTTAAAGGGAATTATTAAACCTTCCGATAAATTTGCAGCTTCAGTGTGCAATCCGCCGTTTTTTAAAAGTCAGGCAGATGCGCTTGAGGCCACCAAAACCAAATTGAAAGGCCTAGGAAAGGATAATGACAAAGTGGTCAGAAACTTTAGTGGTACGCCAAAAGAGTTGTGTTATGCCGGCGGAGAGAAAGCGTTCCTACATAATTACCTTTATGAAAGCTCCCATTATAAACAACAGTGTTTTTGGTTTACAAGCTTAGTGTCCAATGTTAGTCATGTACGATCCATGCAAGCTTCCTTAGAAAAATTAGGCGCTACGGAGTTTCAGGTTTTGGATATGATTCAAGGCAATAAAGTGAGTAGAGTGGTAGCTTGGTCGTTTTTGACTAAGGCGGAACAAAAGGATTGGAATAAAAAATAAACAGATTAAATGAACATGCTGAAAATTTTATATCCAAAAAAATGCAAACAGCATGTATACGTTAAAAAAATAATAGAAATAAACTCATGAAATTAGACATATTAGCTATTGGCTCGCATCCTGATGATGTAGAGTTAGGCTGTGGAGGCACCATTGCAAAAGAAGTTCATAACGGAAAAAAAGTCGGCATTATCGATTTGACCCGTGGCGAGCTCGGCACGCGCGGAACTGCGGAAACTAGAAAAGAGGAAGCAGCAGACGGAGCAAAATTTTTAGGTGTGGTCGTTAGAGAGAATATGGGGTTCGCCGATGGGTTTTTTATGAATGATAAAGCCCACCAATTGGAGCTCATTAAAATGATCCGGAAATACCAACCAGAAATAGTATTGTGTAATGCCATTGAGGATCGGCATATTGATCACGGAAAGGGGAGCCAACTCGTAAGTGATGCTTGTTTTTTAAGTGGATTGATAAAAGTTGAAACCGAATTGGACGGAAAAGCTCAAGAACAGTGGCGACCAAAATTTGTGTATCACTATATTCAATGGAAAAATATTGAGCCAGACTTCGTAGTTGATGTCTCTGGATTTATGGAGACCAAAATAAAAGCCATTCGAGCCTATAAAACGCAATTCTTTGACCCTGAGAGCAAAGCGCCTCAGACGCCAATCAGTAGTAAAAACTTCACAGACAGTATTGACTACAGAGCCAGGGATTTAGGTCGATTGATTGGCGCGGAGCACGCTGAGGGCTTTACGGTGGAGCGTTATGCCGCTGTGAAAAGTTTATTCGATTTAGTTTAATTTTTTTACGAAAAAGTTTTGTTACATCTAACAAATCTCTTACATTTGCAGTCGCATTGAAGAATGCGGCTACATGGTGGTTGTAGCTCAGTTGGTTAGAGCATCGGTTTGTGGTACCGAGGGTCGCCGGTTCGAGCCCGGTCTTCCACCCAGAATTTAAGCCTTCAAAGAAATTTGAGGGCTTTTTTTGTGGCCATATTTTAGATAGAAGAAAGTAAGGGGTCAACACAAAAAGTTTTGGAGTAAATAAAACTGAAAGAACTTTGAAGCAAAAATTGTCCTCTAATTCCCCTTTATCTATTGCCAATTTATTACTTCCGGAAGTGCTGAATTTATGCTTGGTTTAAAATTAATCACACTCTTAATGTTTTAATAATTGATTTGTGAAACACAATCAAAAACAAGAGTTTTGTTACCTACAAAAAAATGAAGCCAACTTTTTATGGAGAATGAAAAATTTATTTTCTGCCTTGAAGCCATTCCAGATATAGACAATACTGAAACTACGGAGGTTTTAAAAATCTTGGAGGACGTGGCATTGAAACAAGGTATTGCGAGTATTTACAAAGCTTGTGATGATATTGAAGGCCTAGAGGAAAGCTTAAGCAA
>NZ_JBMDWE010000013.1:0-96459 GCF_053579655.1 Gelidibacter sp.
AAAATTTAATCATCCAATAGAATGATTAATTGCGAATAACATGTGTCCATTAAAAAACAATAAAAATATACACATGAAATGAGCATGCTAAAAATTTAATCATCCAATAGAATGATTAATTGCGAATAACATGTGTCCATTAAAAAACAATAAAAACACACACATGAAATACGGTAAATTAATATTAGAAAAGAAGGAGTACGTGATGATAAAGCGCTTGTTAAATCTCACTAATGACTATAAGGATTCTACACAAAAAGTATCCTTGACTAAATTTGCAAAGGAAATTGAAAGTGCTGAAATTTTGGACGATGACAAAGTGCCTGAGGATGTTGTAAGGATCAATTCAGAAGTTACCATTGCTACTAAGGATGGTTGGAAATATACCTTTCAGGTGGTTTTACCTGCTGAAAGCAATAATTCTCAAAAGAAAATATCCTTGCTATTACCAATGGGTGCCGCTGTTTTAGGATATGCTAAAGATGACAGCATCAGTTGGACTTTTCCAGGAGGTGATAAGGAGATTGTCATTTTAGATGTGAAACAAAACAATATAACAAAATTAAATATAATATAATGGATTCCACACTCAATTACGGAAATGAAACAGATGACGAAATCGTCAAAAGACAAATGCATCGGGAGCTTCAAACTTGGATTTCGCATTTGGAAGCTATGAATACTGAGGCCGACCAATTAGCTAAAATTGCTTCCAATAAAATTAATGATAAAACATTGTGTGATGGTTTATTGGATAACATCAATGAGAATATTAATCTATTGAATGAATTCTATACCTATCGGAACGTCATGAATAACATTAGGGAATGTGATGAACTGGAATGTGACCAATTCTATATGCTCCAACATGATCAAGTATTTGATAAATACATGGAAGGCGTGGACAATTATCGTTCTGTAAAGGATAAAGTCTATCAAAAACTACTCAATTAGTTTTCCCGTTTTGTCCCATAAAATATAAAATAATCCGTAGCCTGTTTAGGCTACGGATTTTTAATAGCAGTTCTAAAAAATCGCTTTTGGGATAATTTTCCTGCAATTATACACTACCTTTAGCATTATATAACTTCATAAAATAAAAATAATTCCCATTCAATGGATCTTAAACTTGCAGTATTAATAGATGGCGATAATATTCCTTCAGCCTATGTAAAAGAAATGATGGAAGAAATTGCTAAATATGGAAACCCGACTATCAAACGTATTTATGGCGATTGGACCAAGCCACACCTTTCTAAATGGAAAAATTTATTGTTGGAAAACGCCATTACCCCAATCCAACAATACGGCTATACGGTTGGTAAAAACGCAACGGATTCTGCAATGATCATTGATGCGATGGATATTCTATATTCGCAAAAGGTCGATGGATTTTGTTTGGTATCGAGTGATAGCGATTTTACGCGATTAGCAACGCGACTTCGTGAAGCAGGCATGAAAGTTTACGGAATAGGAGAGAAGAAGACCCCAAATCCATTTATCGTGGCGTGTGATAAGTTCATTTATATTGAGATTCTTAAGAATCAAGGCGAAGAGGAAGAAGTTAGCACTTCCAATGAAAAATCAAAATCAAATAAGAGTGATATTGATAAGATATCCTCAAAAGATATTAAATTTATTGCTGCTACTATTGATGATGTTGCAGATGATGATGGCTGGGCTTTTTTAGGTGATGTTGGTGGTATGTTGCAGAAAAAACAGCCGAATTTTGATTCTCGTAACTTCGGATTTCAAAAATTGACGCCTTTAATTAAATCCATTAATGAATTTGAAATTGAGCGTCGTGAAGACTCAAAAGGACATAACAAGTTAATCTATGTCAGGATTAAGCAGAATCAACCTAAGCCAGTACCAAAGCCAACAACAAAGTCAAAACCAAAAAAACATTCAGGAAACAACAAGAAGTTGATTGAAAAACAGTAGATTCTTTATGATTTCAGCTTTTTAGATGTGCATGATAATGAGTTTCGATAAATTCATGAAGCACTTCGAAGCTAAATAATAAGTTGTTTTTTTATTTGGGCGTTTGGTTGCCCGAAAAGGTCAACCACCGCGCTCTCGCCCCTCACTTTTTGGTCCGCTTTTTGGCGTCCCAAAAGAGTTCAAGCAAAGGGCTCCATCACTAACGCAGCCCCGTTAGGACTCGGAAATTTAGGCATTTTGATTTAAATGTCTGATTTCTGAAAAATAAAAAGTAAACTGCTTTTCAGTAAAATGGAACCTCTCTAGGTTTTGCTCCACTGCATATCATCTGTAATCATAAAAAATCAGCGTCATCAGCGTTCTATTCGTTATAATAATTTGGGCGTTTGGTTGCCCGAAAAGGTCAACCACCGCGCTCTCGCCCCTCACTTTTTGGTCCGCTTTTTGGCGTCCCAAAAGAGTTCAAGCAAAGGGCTCCATCACTAACGCAGCCCCGTTAGGATTCGAAGATCCCTAGCATTTTGATTTAAATGTTTGATTTCTGAAAATAAAAAGTGAATGGCTTTTCAGTAAAATGGAACCTCTTTAAGTTTTGCTCCACCGCATATCATCTTTAATCATAAAAAATCAGCGTCTTCAGCGTTCCATTCGTTATAATAATAATAATAATAATAAAAATAATTTGGGCGTTTGGTTGCCCGAAAAGGTCAACCACCGCGCTCACGCCCCTCACTTTTTGAGCCGCTTTTCGGCGTCCCAAAAGAGTTCAAGCAAAGGGCTCCATCGCTAACGCAGCCCCGTTAGAACTCGAAGATTTCTAGCATTTTGATTTAAATGGCTGATATCTGAAAAATAAAAAGTAAACTGCTTTTCAGTAAAATGGAACCTCTTTAAGTTTTGCTCCACTGCAATATCATCTGTAATCATAAAAAATCAGCGTCAACCTCCTGAACGGACGGGCAGGTCAGTGTTCCATCCGATTTTAAAATGAGTTCAGTTGTATTTATGAAACTACTATATAGCCTACTATTTGTAACCATGAGGTAGGAGTTTTGAACTAATCAAAAAACATCACAAAGGAATATTTCCATGTTTCCGTTTAGGGCTATCAACTTTCTTGTCTTTCAACATGGCGAAGGCCTTGATTAGTTTGCGTCGCGTATCTTTTGGTAAAATGACTTCATCAATAAATCCACGTTCTGCTGCGCTATAAGGATTTGCAAAAAGATTGGCGTATTCGGCTTCTTTTTCTTTCCACTTCGCCTCTTTATCCCCAGCAGTATCAATCTCCTTTTTAAAGATGATTTCCGCTGCGCCTTTAGCGCCCATGACGGCAATTTCAGCACTTGGCCATGCAAAATTCATATCGGCACCAATGTGTTTGGAATTCATCACATCATAAGCACCGCCATAAGCCTTTCTGGTAATAACGGTAACTCGCGGAACTGTCGCTTCGCTAAATGCATATAATAATTTTGCCCCATGAACAATGATCCCGCGCCATTCCTGATCTGTGCCTGGTAAAAATCCAGGTACATCTTCCAATACCAATAACGGAATATTGAAACAATCGCAAAAACGGACAAATCGGGCAGCTTTCTTTGAACTGTTAACATCTAAAACACCTGCTAAATACATCGGTTGGTTGGCAACAATCCCAATACTTCGGCCACCTAATCGTGCAAATCCGACAATAATATTTTCTGCATAATCTTTATGGATTTCATAAAAAGAATCTTTGTCAATAATCCCGTTGATTACACTGTGCATGTCATAAGGCTTGTTGGCATTCGCCGGAATGATATCTGAAAGTACTTCTCTGACTTCATCTTCAAGATCATAAGGAAATAGAGGAGAAGTTTCAGTATTATTTTGTGGGAAGTAGCTCAAGAGTTTTTTGATGTCTTCCAAACATTCCACATCGTTGGATGATGTAATATGCGCAACTCCCGATTTAGTTGAATGCGTACTGGCACCTCCTAATTCTTCTGAGGTCACATTTTCGTTCGTCACAGTTTTGACCACATTAGGCCCTGTAACAAACATATAACTGGTATCCTGAACCATAAGGGTGAAATCGGTCATCGCCGGACTGTAAACAGCGCCACCGGCACAAGGACCCATGATGGCAGATATTTGAGGAATTACCCCAGAAGCTTGTACGTTTCGGTAAAAAATATCAGCATAACCACCTAAACTGCGCACACCTTCTTGTATTCGCGCACCACCGGAATCATTCAACCCAATAATTGGTGCACCTACTTTCACGGCCAAATCCATGACTTTACAAATTTTCTCGGCATGTGTTTCTGATAAAGAACCTCCAAACACCGTGAAATCCTGTGCGAAAACATAAACCAATCTGCCGTTTACAGTACCATAACCCGTAACCACACCATCGCCATAAAACAGTTGATTTTCCATGCCGAAATCTTTTGTGCGATGCGTGACTAACGCGCCAATTTCCTCAAACGAACCCTCATCCATCAAATAAAAGACACGTTCTCTTGCGGTCAATTTCTTTTTTTCGTGTTGTTTGTCAATCCGATCCTGTCCGCCACCAAGATAGGCTAGGGCCAGTTTGTCGTTAAGGTCGTTTATTTTAGATTCCATAATATTTTATTTCTCGCAAAAACGCGATATTATTGATTATTTCTCGCAGAGGCGCGGAGGCGCTAAGCTTTTGTGTTTAATGTTAAAACTCTCTGTGCAACTCAGTGAGTTCTCTGAGTAACTCTGTGTTATATTTTAATTTCATTCTTGCATTAAACTTGGTTGCTGAGCTTGTCGAAGTATCAATTTCCACCCGGCACCCTCAATTTCTTCTGATCCTCCAAATAGCGTTTCACCGCGATCAAAGCTGCCAAATGCGCTTCTTTCGCATTATTTTCCTTTAGTTTTTCAGCTGAATAATACTTTTTAACAAAGCTTGTGTCAAAATTTCCAGAACGAAAAGCGTCGTGCTCACAAACAAACGTTCCAAAAGGAAGGGTCGTGTCAATGCCTTCAATGTGATAATTATTAATGGCGTTTAGCATTTCATCAATAGCTTCAGCTCTTGTTTCGCCATAGGTGATTAATTTTGCCAACATCGGATCATAATAAATAGGGATATCCATGCCTTCTTCAAAGCCGTTGTCGACTCTGATGTTTTTGCCAATTGGTAATTGATACGCCTCTAAATGTCCAACGCTCGGTAAAAAATCGTTCAACGGATCTTCAGCATAAACACGCAGTTCCAAAGCATGACCTTTAATTTTTAAATCTTCCTGTTTTAGAGGTAAAACTTCGCCTCGAGCCACACGGATCTGTAATTCGACCAAATCGGTATTGGTAATGAGTTCCGTAACCGGATGTTCAACCTGGAGACGTGTGTTCATTTCTAAAAAATAGAAATTGAGGTTTTCATCCAATAAAAATTCTACAGTTCCAGCACCCACATAATCACAGGCTTTTGCCACTTTTACAGCAGCTTCTCCCATTTCTGCACGTAATTCGGGCGTTAAAACGAAAGAAGGAGCTTCTTCAACAACTTTTTGATGACGCCTTTGAATGCTGCATTCCCGCTCAAAAAGATGAATAATATTGCCATGCATATCGGCCATGACTTGAATTTCAATATGACGTGGCGAACTGACGTATTTCTCGATAAATACGGATCCATCCCCAAAAGCCGAAGTGGCTTCGCTAATAGCACGATTCATTTGACTTTCCAATTCCGAGACTTTTTCAACCACGCGCATCCCTTTTCCACCACCACCTGCAGCGGCTTTGATCAAAATAGGATAGCCAATGGCATTGGCAATGTGTTTCGCTTTCTCAACATCCGTAATCGCTTCATCAATACCGGGAACCATGGGGATGTTATAATGTTTGACAGCCTCTTTGGCGGCCAATTTATTACCCATCATTTCTATAGCCTTGGATTTTGGACCGATAAAAATCAGACCATTGGTTTCGCAAGCTTCTGCAAAAGCAGCATTCTCACTTAAAAATCCGTATCCAGGATGAATAGCGTCAACATTTAAGCTTTTGGCGACTTCGATGATTTTATCGCCCAATAAATAGGATTGATTGGAAGGGCCTTCACCAATTAAAACCGCTACATCCGCATATCTGACATGAGGCGACTTCCTATCAGCAGTAGAATAGATAGCAACAGTTTTGATGCCCATTTTCTTTGCCGTCTTCATGACGCGAATGGCGATTTCTCCTCGATTTGCAACTAATATTTTTTTCATTGAAAAACTTGTTTTTCATTCCTGCGTAGGCGGGAATCTCAATTAAACCAGCGAACACAGGTATCCCTTTTTTTAACCACGAATTCACGAATACTGTTCTATTTGGGATCGTGATTTCTGTTTGTTGTTTATAATCTTCAGTAATTTCACTTGTTTCAAAAAAGACATTTCGTCTTACTCAAACTCAATCAATATTTGATTCTTGTCAACCGCATCTCCTTTTTGGACAGAAATCGATTTGATAAACCCGTCTCTTGGGGAGCTGATGACGTTTTCCATTTTCATGGCCTCTAGGATTAAAAGCGAATCGTTTTCCTTGACTTCATCGCCAACTTTTACATTCATTGCAAGAATCAACCCGGGCATTGGGGCCATGATTTCATTAACCAGTTTCGAACTCCCAAGTTCAAAGCCTAAGTGTTTTATTAAAATATCTAAAGCATTGAATATGTTAATGTTATATATGTTATTATTGACTTTTACTTTATATGCTTTTTTAGTAAAATTACTATCTATTATTTCAGCCTTATATGATTTACCATCCTGTAGTATATGGTATTTCAAATGGGAGGTTTCAATGGTGTCTAACGATTTTATATCCTCATTGGATACTGAAAGTTCCAGTGCTCCATTAACCTTCACTTGGTATGTTTTATTCATAGTGTTTTGTCATTAATGGTTGAAAAGTTACGATTTTATGAGGGATATTAAAACCTATTTGATTTAAGAAAATAATGTTCCAATTTAAAGGATTTCGATTTTTTGAGGAGTGCTGTCGTCTTAAGGAATATGAGAGCGGCAATCAGTGCATCACCGGGCGCGGTATGCCGATCTATCAAATTAATAGCATAGGCCTCTGCAATGTCGTCAAGTGAATATTGGGCGCGTTTATCAATAAAATTGGATTTGATTCGAGTGTTGGCATAGAGATCCATGGTATCGATAACTTTATTTTTCAAATTTGGCAAATCCATTCGGTTCAATGCCGCATTGATCATTTGAATATCGAAGCTCGCATGGTGGGCAATTAATACGGCATCTTCAATATAATTCAGAAATTGCTTCATGGCATCTTCCTCAGAAAATTTCGTTGTCATACCATGTTGGCGAATACCGTGAATAGGGACGCTTTCTGGATTAAAATGGGACTGTTTTAAATAGATTTCCAAGGATTCAGCGACTGAAATCTCATTTCCAACAATAGACACGGCACCGATAGACAATATTCGGTCGATATAGAAATCAAAACCAGTGGTTTCGGTATCCAGAGCGACAAACCGTGACAACTCCAAAGTCTTTTTTTCCTTTTTTTCAAAGTGTTGCAGATACGCTTCCCAATAGTCCGGATATTTCTTTTTTTTGAAGGTCCAGATCATCCCTTAAAATTACTTAGATTATACTTCAGTTTGATGGATTCCTGAACCTTTGCTATGGTTTTAAAACACCGTTTCAATTTCATTTTCTCTTCTTTAGTCAATGCTGCTAATTCGATAAATCGACCGTTATCGTTATGGAGCAAGCCATGTTTTGTGCGGAATTTGAGCAGCGCTTTTGAAGTATAGGAACAGGATAGGTAGAATTCTTTATTCTCGGGAAATAATTCAGCCATTTTTTCAAATCGTTCAGCTGTATTATTAATGTTTTTAATTTGATTGGATAGTGCAAATAGGCGGCCGGCATCTACAATAGGCATGATGGCACGTTTTTTAATGTCGAAAAAATCTTTATACTCACCATCTTGTTCTACCAAAAACTGTCTAAAAAAACCAAGTGGTGAAGCGCTCCTAAGTGCATTCGCTGCAAGCTTGGATAAGAACATATGGTTGTTTTTTGTGATTTCGAATATATGATCCGAGAGTTGGTTGGTAAGATTGGCATCGCCAAAACTGATGTCGAAGTCGAAAAAAATAGAGGATAGCAATATTTCGTCATCACCAGTGTTTGAAGTCCATTGAATAAACTGATTTTTCCATTCGTCCAAACTTAAACACCATTTAGAATTTTTTGCCATGATGTCGGCCGGGCAAAAGTCAAAGCCCACAGCATCCAGCCGTTTATTAACTTTTTTTGCGAGCAACAGGAAATACGCTCTTACATTTTCCAATTCCTCGGCTGCAACATTTTCAAACACGATGGCATTGTCTTGATCTGTCTGCAATAATTGCTCTTTTCTTCCTTGGCTGCCCATGGACATCCAGGCAAACTTCACAGGAGGTTGCTTTTCCATTTTCACTATACAACGCTCAATAGTGCGCTTAATGGTCGCATCATTCAGTTCAAATATTATTTTACTGGTTTGGGTCAAAGGAATATCTTGTTCCACAAAACCCTTTAAAAGCACCATTATTTTTTTGCGGATATGCTTTAATTGTTTTGTGGATTGGGAGCGCTTGATGGCTTTCATCAAAATTGTTGGATTGCTGCCCCGCATCACATTGATGTCGTTTTGTGAAATGACACCTATGATTTTTGAATTTGGGGTACCATCTGCTGTGACACATAAATGACTGACATTGTGCTTCATCATTGTGAGTTGTGCCTGGCTGATGGACACACCTTTTGGGTAACACAAAACAGGCCAGCTCATGATCTGGCTTGCATGGTCTTCGATGCTCTTTTCGCCAGTGACAACCTGGTTGCGTAAATCTTCATCCGTTATAATGCCAATGGGAAGACCATCATCTTCAATGACTATGGATCCAATGTGATGTTGCTTCATCAATTGTGCGATGTCTTTAATTTTAGTGTCCGCCTTGGCTGTAATGACCTTTTTTACGTAGCGCACAGGCTGAAGTTCAAAAAGTTCTTTATCGTTTTCCACCACTTCCAAGCGATTGTCATACAATGAGCCATGGATTTCTTTTGAAAAAGGATTTTCAGTATTGGACGCGAAGCTTTCTATGAGAAAGTCAACAACACCTCTGTTTTGGGTTATTAACGGCTTAAAAGTGGCCAATGGGATGCCGTAAAGGATACTTTCTTCTTCAGTAATGGCATCGGTGGCATAGTTTTCATTGGCAAAAAGAGGTCGGAGTCCGAAAATATCGCCTTCATCAAATCGATCGACCGTTTCCAGTTTTGAATTAATCTCCTTTTCCAGTGCAATGGCACCTTTGTGAATTATATAGAATCTTTCGTGAGGAGCCTCGCCTGCAGCATAGACCTTTTTGCCTTTTTCGAGGTAGGTAATTGTTACTACTTTTGCGATAGCATATAAATCCTCTTTTGAAAGTTGGTCAAAAGGAGGGAAGTTTTTTATGAAATCGGCAATTCTTTCAGCTATGGTATTTTTCATTCCTATAAAATTAATCAAAAAAAGTGGCAATCGATATTCAAATTTTCTTTGTTTACTGTTCTTTATTTAGGTCGGAAATAGGATATGTTTTGATGTCGTCTGATGGCTCTCCTTGAAAGTAAAAATCCTATAAATAGGGACACAAATGCACCGATCCAAATTCCAGGTACAAAATCGATGAACAAGAAAAAGTCATAAGCGCCGTGAAAAAGAACGGCAAGAAATAGGCCCGTGAGATTTAAAACGACCCTGTTTTTGGAAAATTTTGCTTTTCCCATAAAATAGCCCATGAGGATGGCGAAGGTCGCATGCGCAGGAACGGCCGTAAACGCTCTAATAATAGCAACTTCCATTCCACCTTGCAGCACGTACATGATGTTTTCTGTCGCTGCAAAACCCATGGATACCATGACCGCATACACAATCCCGTCAAAAGGTTCGTTGTAGTCTTCATTGGGTTGCGAGTAATAACGGATGATGATGTATTTGCTAAATTCTTCTGACAAACCTACCACAAAAAAGGCTTTGATGAATTGTTCAAAAATGCTATCCTGATTGTTTAAGGGGAGTGGGGTTTCAATAATGATATAAAGTAATGTGGTAATGGTGACGCTGACAATCGCACCTAACATAAAATTGTAAAACAATAATCGGGTGGGTTCTTTTTCATGTTTATCCTTTATATACACGTAAAATATAATCACAAAAACAGGAACGATGGCTAACAAAAATAAGGTCATATTTTTTATTTATGATAGTCTACGTTCGATGGCATAGATAACTTCAAGATAATAAGGGGTGTTACTCGATATGAAATGGCCATTAAGATCACTGTTTTCCAATAATTCTCTAAATTCAGGGATGGATACGAACTTAACCTGTGCCACCTCTTCTTTATCCAAGATGAAATCTTCTAAAGTATAATCAATTTTAGCGATAAACGTATGGTGGAATTCGTTGTCCTTGATGCCGTTGGCATAACTCTGAAAACAGTCGTAAACGCCAATTTTTTCTAAGTTGCTTTCTGAAATCTCAATCCCGATTTCCTCTCGTGTTTCCCGTATAGCGGCGTGCTCAATGTTTTCTCCAGCATCGACGTGCCCGGCTACAGAAACGTCCCATAACAATGGATAAATGGTTTTAGAAGCGGCGCGTTGCGCCAATAATATTTTGGCATTAGCATTATAAAACCACACATGCGCCGTGTTGTGGTAATAGCCTTTGCTGTGGATTTCAGATTTTAGGCAACTCTTTCCAGTGGCTGAGCCGTCTGCATTTATAATGTCGATATATTCGTCGTTCTCCATCTTAAGTCATCACGGATTTTAAA
Source organism: Gelidibacter sp. (assembly GCF_053579655.1). Classification (NCBI taxonomy): domain Bacteria; kingdom Pseudomonadati; phylum Bacteroidota; class Flavobacteriia; order Flavobacteriales; family Flavobacteriaceae; genus Gelidibacter; species Gelidibacter sp. The sequence continues at coordinate 10,811 of NZ_JBMDWE010000013.1, forward strand.
CAGTTTACAAATTTGTCGAAATCATTTTCCGTATTAAAAAAATGACAGGATAAACGTACATAAGCACCTCTGAAAGAAACAAATATATGTCTTTCGAGTAAAGCTTTCTTAAACCGTTTAACATCGACCGTTTCAGGTAGTTTAAGCCCGAAAAGATGATGACTTCTGAAAGTATCATCTTAAATATAACAGCCTAAAGCTCGTAAGTCTGCTACAGCTTTCGTCGAAATGTCCTTACAATAGTCTTGTACCGCTTGAGGCGTCCATAGAATAACTTGTTTTAGAGCTTCCAATTGCATTTTGACATAGATGAAACTTCCGCTTTCGCCAACAGCATATCTATTGGCTAAAGGCTTATATTCAGATTGGTATTGCGTCAAATCGGCCAACTTGTGACTGTCCAATCGGTTGGTCCAGTTTTCTTCCAAAGGTTCGCCGTTATCAAAATAAGGACCATAATAAGCATATCCGCAGCCATAGGGTCCGAAAAGCCATTTGTATCCCGCACAAATTAAAGCATCTGGTTGGATGTCTTTGACCGAAAATGGCAAAGCGCCAATGGATTGGCTGCCATCAATAATCAACAATGCATTGTGTTGTCGGGTTTTTGCTCTAATCGCTTTTAGGTCGAATAAAACACCGCTCGACCAATGGATATGTCCCATAGCAACCACAGCTGTTGAATCATCAATAGCATTTAAAATAGCTTCATTCCATAATTTACCGCGATTGGTTTTAGTTTCTGGCGCTTCAACTATTTTTAAATGGGAATGATATTTGTCGGCCAATTTCTTCCAGGAATAATAATTACTTGGGAATTGTTCCTGCATTAAAACGACATTATCTCCCGGATTTAATTTGATGTTATTTGCCACGGTGGCGATTCCGTAAGAAACGGAAGGGATGGTTGTAATTCGTTCGTATTCATTTGTCTCAATAATTTGAGCGAACCTTTTCTTTAACTCAATAACCGGTTCAAAAAAATCAGATGGTGGAATCAAATAGGGCCTGCTTTTTTCCAACACAGCTTCAATCCCTGCTGTTTCCACTGCTTTAAACGACGGCGAAAGACTCGCCGTGTTTAAATAGCAAATGTCATCAGGAATATCAAACAGCTGTTTTTGTTGCAGTGCGTTCATTATTTATCAAAATAACTGAACGTGTCGTTTTCCTTGATGTTTAATAAGGATTCATAAATCAATCGGATGACATTTTCAACATCCTCTTTATGTACCATTTCAACGGTCGTGTGCATATAACGCAATGGTAACGAAATCAAAGCGCTCGCCACACCCATACCGCTATAAGCAAAAGCATCGGTATCGGTTCCCGTCGCTCTAGAGCAGGCAGAACGTTGGAAAGGTATTTTTTGAGCTTCCGCCGTATCTGTAATCAAATCTCTTAATTTTTGTTGCACAGCAGGAGCATAGGCGATAACAGGGCCTAATCCTAATTCCAAATGACCTTCTACTTTTTTGTCGATCATAGGCGTTGTCGTGTCATGCGTTACGTCAGTTACAATGGCCACGTTAGGTTTGATGCGTTCGGCGATCATCTCTGCGCCCCGTAAACCGATTTCTTCCTGAACAGAATTTGTAATATAAAGTCCGAAAGGAAGTTTCTTTTTGTTTTCGTGCAATAAACGCGCAACTTGGGCTATCATAAAGCCGCCAATACGATTATCGAGAGCGCGACATACAAATTTGTCGTTATTCAAAATATGGAAAGTGTCAGGATAAGTGATCACACAACCGACGTGAACGCCCATTTTTTCGACTTCTTCCTTGTTTTTTGCACCCACATCAATCGTGATGTTTTCTACTTTTGGTGTTTCTTCTTTGGCTTTGTCTCGCGTGTGAATGGCAGGCCATCCAAAAACACCTTTAACGATGCCGTTTTTTGTATGGATATTGACAATTTTACTGGGCGCAATTTGATGGTCACTACCGCCATTTCTGATGACGTAAATCAGACCATTATCTGTGATATAGTTGACATACCATGAAATTTCATCGGCATGGCCTTCAATAACTACTTTGTATTTTGCATCTGGATTGATGACACCAACGGCCGTTCCGTAGGTATCCGTTATAAATTCATCAACATAAGGTTTGAGGTAATCCATCCATAATTCCTGCCCTGTCCATTCGTATCCTGTAGGTGATGCATTGTTGAGATAGTTTTCTAAAAACTCTAATGATTTGTCGTTTAAAATGTTCTTTTTTGCCATGGGTAAATATTTTGTCTAAAATTAATAATATTAATAGGATTTTAAGGTTAATGCTTATGTAAATTCTTAATTTTGGAATGATTTTAGCGCCATTGCACTGATGAAGTTGATAACCTACATTTTTATTTTTATACCGTTTTTTCTGATGGCCCAAGTTGAGCCTGAAGAAGATTCCACGGCGGTAGACTACTATTATATTGATGGAGATTCGATTCCTGTGTCTATCATTAATTTGGATCCTGTGGTGTTGATGGGCAAGTTGAAATACGGGAGTAAGGAAGATCGCGTACGTTATTTGATTTTGAAACGACGAACAATAAAAGTATATCCTTACGCTAAACTCGCAGCGGAACGCTTGGTTGAACTCAACAGTCGACTGGAAATCTTAAAGCGAAAAAGTGACCAACGCAGGTATGCCAAGATTATCCAGAAATATATCGAAGAAGAATTTTCGGAAGAATTAAAAAAACTGACGCGAAAAGAAGGTCAGATTTTGGTGAAGCTGATTCATCGTCAAACAGGCCAAACGACTTTTCAGTTAATTAAGGAATTGCGAAGTGGCTGGCGTGCGTTTTGGTTTAATAATACGGCAAGATTGTTTGATATTTCTTTAAAGGAAGAGTTTAATCCTTTGAAAGTGAGCGAAGACTATCTCATCGAGGATATTTTAGAACGTGCTTTTCAGGACGGAAAACTGGAGCGTCAAAAATCAGCATTCCCGATTGATTATTTAGAACTCACTAAAAAGTGGTCCTCCAAAACAGTTAAAAACTAATGCGCATACAATCTGATTTTGAAGAAAAACTAAATGTCTGGACTCATGGATTTGGCGCTGTTTTAGGAATTGCTGGATTAGCCTTATTAGTCAGTTTTAAAGAGCACAAATCAGATTGGAGTTTATTTAGCGTGATTGTTTATGGCGTTTCCATTATCATTCTCTTTTCTGCATCTGCCATTTATCATTCGGTTTCTAGTGAAAAGCGAAAGCATTACTTTAGAATCATCGACCATATCAGCATTTACCTTTTAATTGCTGGTACTTATACGCCAGTGACGTTAATCGCCTTAAATAATAGTTTAGGCTGGCCGTTATTTTGGACCGTTTGGGCAATTGCAGGTTTTGGGCTGATTCTTAAATTGTTTTTTACGGGAAAATTCGAGATTATTTCCACCTTACTTTATTTGGTAATGGGATGGTTGATTGTCTTTGATTTCACTAACCTCTCTGAACTGATTGGTCCCAATGGCCTCATTCTATTTATTGCAGGCGGCGCTTTCTACACATTAGGCATTATTTTTTATGCCGTTCATAAAATCCCTTACAATCATGTCATTTGGCATTTATTTGTGCTTGGTGGCGCCATTTGCCATTATTTGATGATTTTCTTTTATGTGTTGTAAAAGCACATTTCTTATGAGCGGAATTTGTCTTCTCCCCATTTTGAAGGGTTATTGATGATATAATTTGAAATAGTATTGAATGACCGTTCATCTCTAATTATATGATCGTAGAATCGGGTTTGCCATCCAAAATCCAAATTTAGGCGGTTGGCGTGTTTGGTCACGGCAGATTTATAGCCGCCAATGAGGGAGGATACAGAGTTTTTTCCAGGATTTCGAAATCGGTTTTCGCCGATGGATTTTTGGGGATTTTCATTTGTATACGCGTGCACATCCGCATCCACATCACGAAGAGACAAGGCATGCCTTGTCTTTACCTCGGGATCATGACCAAGATCACCACCAAGATCATGACCAAGATCAGGGTTTATGATTATGATGCCATGGATATGGTTCGGCATCACCACAAATTCGCCTAGCGTCATGTTTTTTGAGTGGTTTTTTATTTCGTGCCAAAATACATCTGCTAAAACACCAACATTGCTCAAATTCATTTTATTATTGACGACCTCTCCAAAATAATGCTTTCTATCTTTAGTGCAGATGGTTATAAAATATGCTCCTTCCCAACGATAATCCCAAGTTTGCAAGCGGGCAGATGGGATACGATATTTATTATGAAATTTATCAGCCATTGCATTTACAATTTTAAGGAAGTTATCACATCGGTCACATATTTTAGCGCAATTTACTCACATCAATATTGAATAACTCGGCGGCATTCTTCCAAAAGATCATTTCTTTCTTGTCATCTGCCAATTCCAATTGATCCATAAATTTCAAATAAGACTTCATGTTGCTTATTGGCCAATCGGTGCCATAAAGTAGATATTTTGGATCGCCAGCATAGGTAATCATTTCCTCGATTTCCTTTTTCATGTAGCGCTCAAATTTATCCGAGAAATCGCCCAACACCAATCCAGAAATATCAGCATGGACATTTTTGTTTTTATAAACTACTTCCATACAATCTCTAATCCAAGGATTTCCAACATGGCAGATCACAATCTTTAAATCAGGATAATCGACCGCCAAATCATCAATATGAATAGGATGGGAGTACTTTATTTTTCCGTGTGGTGCGTAAGTGTCGCCCGAATGGAACATGACAGGCACATCAAATTCAATCGCCATTTCATACATGACTTTAAACCGAATATCATTTGGATAAAATGGTTCATAACCTGGATAAAATTTTAGGCCTTTGATGAGTCCGTCGTCAAGAAATTCGCTGAGCTCACGTAAATCTTTATAATCATAATTCAAATAACTTACACCGGCTACAACGCCCAAATTATCCCTGTTACTGATGGCTTCAACGACTTTTTTGGTGCTGGGTCTGTGTTCATTGACTTTGTAGGATGACAATACCAATGAATAGTCCACCTTATTATCGGCCATGGTTTTTGTTAATAGATCGAGGCTATCTTCAAGAGAAACCACACGGTCTTCATGGTAGTTATTAATATGGGTATGGACGTCAATGATCATGGTGAATTAAGTTTTAGTGTTTGTTAACAATATCGAGAAAATTTGAGAGAAAGGCAAATTAGTAGGCAGTCTTCAGTCTTCAGTAAGGAGTTGGAATTTAATTTAGAATTTATTTTCAGATTTTGACATCGGTCATCTGTCATCCGTCATTTGACATTAATTTTACGCATCAATAAAATCCTTATAGTCTTCAAAGAAATCTTCAAAAAGAGCCATTTTTTCATTGAAAAATTCCATGACATCTCGCCAATTATTCTTGTTGTGAATGGATACTTTCTGATTTAAGGGAACATAGATTCTTGAGATTTCCTTGCCGTTTTCTAAGAAATATTCTTCTTCATAAACCACTTCTGGTAAAAACTCCTCAGTTAGAATAGTCTTTAGAGATTGTAGTTTATCCCAGTAGTTGATCCGGTTTTCTAAATCGTCTTCAAGATCTAAAGTGACTAATGCCGATTTCGTATCAAAATGGAATTTGAAGGCAAATCCTTTGAGTTTGGTATCGTAAAGAATCCACTTTCGAGGAAAGGACTTCCCGAAACTGATCCAAAAATCTTCTCTTAATTTTCTTGAGTCTTCTTTGCTAAACATGTTTTCAGTCTTCAGTCCTCAGTCTGCAGTGTGCAGCTGTGATTATTTCTGTCTTCTGTCATCGGTCATCCGTCTTATATCAAATAAGCCACCACAATCCCCAACATTATTACAACGAGTTTGGAAAGGTTAAACCTGTGATTTTCATTGCTTTCAAACAAAATGACTGTCGAAATATGAAAAAAGATACCAATAACAATCCCATTAATGAAAAATAGATAATTTCCAACAAACGGAACGGTGTTGGAAACCAGCGTCCCCATTGGCGTCATGAGTGCAAAAGTGATCAAAAATCCGACAATTTGCTTTTTGGTAAATTTCGATTGTACCAAATAGGTGGTAATCAAAGCAGCAATAGGAATTTTATGGATGATGACTCCGTAAACCATATCATTGTGTTGATGGATAGGGAAACCTTCCAAAAAACTATGAATACATAAACTGATGAACAGCACCCATGGGAATCCTGATTCTGCATCGTTTATATGCACATGGCCATGCTCAGCACCTTTAGAGAAAAATTCCAGTAAAATTTGGAAAAGTATCCCCAACATAATAAACAACCCCGTTGTTTTAGCATCTAGATGGTTGTAAACTTCAGGTAATAAGTCAAATAGGGTCAGTGCCAATAGGAAAGCACCACTGAAGGATAATAGTAACTTGGTGTATTTTGGTTTTTTATTTTTAAAAATCACCACCAACAAAACACCGATAACAACTGCTAAAAAGGGTAGAAGGTACTGCTTCATTTAAAAATCATAATTAAGCGTTCTGACGTGCCTTTGTGAAACTTTCGCAATTTATAATCGCCAAAAACATCTAATAAATAGACGCCTGCTTGTTCAAAAAGTTCTTCAAAATCTGCTAAAGTCTTTGCTCTAACGCGTTCTTGAAAGTGATAATCCTTACCCGCGTCCGTAAAACGGATATCCTTGATGATATGATTATCTTCTACATATCTTTTCTGATGAAAATCAATGCCGCCTATAGTTTTGACATCTTCAGGAACTAAATTTTCAATGACAACATCAACATTCATAAAATCAATAACACCAAAACCAGATTCGTTTAAATCGTCTCTAATGGCTTTAATCGTGTTGAGATTGTCTTCTGACTTGTCAAAATACCCGAAACTTGTAAACAAATTAAAAACCGCATCAAATTGCTCATTGAAGGGTTTACACATATCGTGCACTTCAAAATGAAGCGTTTCATTTTCGTATTGTTTAGCGTAGGCAATGCTGTTTTCTGAAAGGTCAACTCCGGTCACATCATAGCCTAAAGAGTTAAGATATAGGGCGTGGCGACCTTTTCCGCAGGCAAGATCCAGTATTTTACCCTGTTCAGGTAGGTTCAAATATTGGGTCAAATTGTCCATGAATTGATGGGCTTCGGCGTGATCCCTATCCTTGTAAAGAATGTGGTAATAGGGTGTATCAAACCATGAAGCGTACCATTGTGTTGTCTCTTTTGTCATTATAAATTCGTCTGACTGCAAAAATACTTTATTTTTGCAATCTATATCATGAGAACAATGGATAATAATTTTAATATGGTTGCCAAAACCTTATTTGGCTTTGAAGAGTTACTGGCGAAGGAGTTAACCCAATTGGGAGCTACAGAGGTTAAAATCGGCGTGCGAAATGTAAGTTTTGTAGGCGATAAAGGTTTTATGTACAAAGCTAATTTGGCGTTAAGGACTGCTATCAAAATTTTGATGCCCATCCATAGTTTTCGGGTAAACAATGAAAAGGATTTGTATGACCAAGTTTATAAAATGGACTGGGCGCAATATGTTAAGCCAACAGGAACGATTGCTGTTGATGCAACCGTGCATTCCCATTTGTTTACACACTCATTATATATCGCTCAAAAGACTAAAGATGCGGTCGTCGATAAATTCAGGGACACTACGGGCGAACGCCCAAACGTGGATTTGAAGTTTCCTGACTTAAAAATCAACGTGCATATTGATAGGAATATGTGCAATATTTCATTGGATACTTCTGGAGATTCACTTCATAAACGTGGTTATAAAATCGCGACCAATATTGCACCTATCAATGAGGTGCTAGCAGCAGGATTGATCATGTTGTCAGGTTGGGACGGGCAAACCAACTTTATGGATCCGATGTGTGGTAGTGGCACTATTTTAATAGAAGCAGCAATGATTGCTTGTAATATCCCGCCGAATTTGATGCGTAAAGAATTTGCTTTTGAACGTTGGCAAGATTGGGATGTGGAATTATTTGAAAAAATAGAAGAATCTCTTCTAAGCAAAACCAGAGATTTTCATCATAAAATTATCGGATATGACAAAGCGCCAAGTGCCGTAACCAAGGCAAAAGAAAATATCAAAAATGCACAATTAGAAGATTTTATTGAAGTGCGCCACGAAGATTTCTTTAAGACCCAAAAAGCTGGCGATGAGAAGTTACATATGGTGTTCAATCCACCTTATGGAGAGCGTTTGGATATTGAAATGGAATCGTTCTATAAAAGTATTGGCGATACCCTAAAACAAAGTTATCCAGGAACAGATGCTTGGTTTATAACCTCCAATCTTGATGCATTGAAACATGTAGGCTTGAGACCTTCGCGTAGAATTCATTTGGTAAATGCTAAACTGGAAGCCAGATTGGTTAAATATGAGATGTACGAAGGGAGTAAAAAGGGGAAGTATATGAATTAATAAGAATTAAGACCGCTTCGCTTTTAGAATCAAGAACATAGACTGAAGTCGTTAAGTTTCAAAATATAGGCTTGAGATTTAAAAAAGAAAAGTCATTTTCACAACGAACATCACTAGGTCTTACTAAAAATGTCTTTGTGAAATAAAATGGATTTTAATCGGACCTCAATGAATAAGGTTATTGGTTTCTTTATAATTCAAAATCTTTACTGCGATGGTATGAAATTAAGGAGAGCTTAGAGAAATTAATTCTTTAAGCGCTTATTTTATTCTTCATTTGCATTTGATAAAGATCAAAGTTTTTCGCCCAGAAATCCTTTTCAACTTTTTCTAATTCAAATCCCATTTTTCCGTAAAATTTGTGGACAAGTTGCGATGTTCTGACCATTATGAATTCAATACTTGGGTTGGCATTTAAAAGATTAATCCGGTATTGAATTAATTCTTTTCCGATGCCATTCCCTTGTGATTTTGGATTAATCATATCCCACGAAATTCGGGCTAGTTTTTCTTCTGGAAAGTAGTTGATTCCACCAGCTCCGATAATTTCAGAGTTTTGTTCATAAACGAAATAATCCTCCACCTCATTTTCCAAATATTTTTCAAAATCGCTTTCCTCTGAAGGATCGAAATATTCGGGCGTATTCTTCCTTAACAATTCAATTACTTTTGATTTATCTTTATTTGTATATGCTCTAATCATTATTTTTTATTAATGACGTATCTCAAATTCGAATCAATTCTGATGTTTTAATTTTAACAGATCAATACTTTTCTTGGAGTTGTTTGGTATGATGTTCCGCATGATAAGCCGTCCACATCAAAATTTCACGAATAGGCATTTTTCCCATAACTGGATGCGGAAGAACCAAGGTGTCCAAATTTCTGTCAGATATGCGTCGGATTTTATATTGTAACTTCTTGCTTTCTACTTGCAATCGGGTCAATAAATAGCGCTTATCTTGAAGTGTTGGAACTTTTAATTTTTTGGGAGGATTGGTTGAATACTTTTTAAATTCTTCCAACTGTTCGAGATAACTGCTCACGATGGTCTCATAATCCCGGATTTCGGCCGTGGTTGTTCCTAAAGTGTATTTGAACAAAAAGCGTGGCATACTCAAAACATCGTTTAAAGGTTTGATGCTTTTTAAAAGATGCAAGGCGTGCTGACCTGTAGTCCACTTATTTTCAGGCCCCAAAGTCCATTTGTCATTCTCTTGTTTTTCTAGCCAATCGAGAAGCGTGTGATACTTTTCTTCTAATAAATCGGCAATTTCATCTTGGTGCATATCCTATGATTAATATGCAAAAGTTAAGTAAATTTCTGAATAAATGGATGTGAAAGTATAGGAATTAATCGGCGACAGCTATTTTTTTGTTTTTCTTAAAAATAGGGATCAAATAGGAGACATTATAGCCAAATCCGAAACCAAACCGGCCACTATCAAAGGTTCTGTTAAATCCTGGGATATATAAATTTTCAAAATTGCTGGGTTGATCTTCGGATATCAAACCTTTAAGTTGGACATTAATCCCTACAAATAGATTAGTAAGAACTTCCGCCTTGATACCAATGGCCAATTCTAGCCAAATCGCTGATAAACCTTTGAATTCCTGTAAATCTGAAGATGTGAAAGGAGGGTAATATTGATCGGTCGTGTAAACTGTATAACTGTTCAGATTTTGACTAAAGGTGCTGGCGCCGACTCTCAAACCTGTATAAATAAGGTTTTCCATATCGAGCCAGTTTCTGTACATATTATAATCTATTCCAGCTTTAAAGTAACTGCCTTTAGCAGTCAGATCTAAATAGTCATTTCTTAAAGTTCGTTGTTCTGTTCCTAATTCTCCAGCCAAATATAGCTTTTGGGTCAATCGGTAATCGCCGGAAATTTCAAAACCCTTGTAATCATCATCAATAAGCGTGCGCACCAATTTGCCTACGTCGCCACCTAAACGCAAACCATATTTTTGTTTGACGACAATGGTGTCATTTAGTTTATTGTCCTGGTTTTCCTGAGCAAATGATGTTAAAGGCAACACCATCAAGAGCATCAGGTTAATGATAAATATTGATCTGCGCTGCATTTTCATTGTTTATGGTGGTGTTAATAACTTCGACGTTGATAATCCAGTTGCTTGCGTCAGTTTCGCGAGTTGCACTAAGGTCATTAAAAATGGTTTTATAGCCACATGCTCTAGAAACATAAATAAGTTCAGGCGTATAAGTGACTTCGATAATATCAGTATTGGCTAGTGGAATCGAATCGGAATCTCTAGTTAACAGGAATTTGGTCGTGTTATTATTGTTCAAAGCATCCAGTCTTAAAGGTAATACGATGGAGTCTGTAGTCCTATCAAATACAATATTCTTCAAATCGTCTTCTGCTTTGACAGTCAAGTGTCTTACTGTTTTAGTCTCTGCTCTAGCATCAATATTATAAAAACGAATAATCAGATGCGGTGTAGTTGGGGTTGTAGAAGCGCAAATATCATCACGCTCACAACTCCATAGACTTGCTAAAATGAGAAATGAAAGGAGAACTTTTAAGGTCTTATGGGCTTTTTTATATTTCAATTTTCTGTTATTTCTTGTTAGAATTCAGTTGGCAGTTTTCAGTCGGCAGTCTTCAGTCGGCAGTCTTCAGTCCTCAATTAGCAGTCAAAAATCGTTAATCAACAATCTTCAATCTTTCTATCTTTTTTCCAAAAGCACCACATTCTCTACATGGTGTGTTTGTGGAAACATATCAACAGGCTGCACTTTAGTCACTTTATAAAACTCTTTCATAAGCTCCAAATCCCTCGCTTGCGTCGCGCTGTTACAGCTGACATACACAACTTTAGCAGGAGCGATGTTGAGAATCTGTTGCACGACATCTTTATGCATCCCATCACGCGGTGGATCTGTAATAATCACATCGGGATGGCCATGTTGGCTGATGAAATCAGCATTAAATACATTTTTCATATCGCCCACATAAAACTCAACGTTGTCAATGCCGTTTAATTGTGCATTTTCCTTTGCAGCGGTTATGGCATCAGGAACAGATTCAACACCAATAACTTTTTTGGCGTTTTTAGCAACAAACTGAGCAATGGTTCCTGTACCCGTATATAAATCGTACACAAGTTCGTCGCCTTTTAGGTCGGCAAATTCGCGGGTTATTTTATAAAGTTCGTAAGCTTGCTCAGAATTGGTTTGGTAAAAAGATTTCGCATTGATTTTAAATTTCAAACCTTCCATTTCCTCATAGATATGATCTTCGCCTTTGTAGCAAATGACTTCCTGATCATAAATGGTATCATTCGCTTTACCATTGATAACGTATTGCAAGGAGGTTATTTCCGGGAATTTATCGCCAATATAATTCAATAGTATTTCACGGTTTGCTTTATCTTCCTTAAAAAACTGAAAAAGCACCATGATATCTCCAGTAGAAGAGGTGCGCAGCATCATCGTCCGTAAGAAACCGGTTTGATTACGCGTATTGAAAAACTCAAGACCATGTTTTACTGAAAACTTTTTAACTGCATTTCTAATCGCATTGGATGGATCAGCTTGCAACCAACATTTTTCAATGTCAAGAATTTTATCCCACATTCCTGGAATATGAAAACCTAAGGCGTTTTTATCACCTAAATCTTCAGTGGATCGAATTTCATCTAAAGTCAACCAGCGGCTGTCACTAAAAGAAAATTCCATCTTGTTTCGATAAAAATAATCTTTGGAAGAACCTAAAATAGGGGTTACCGGAGGAAGTTCTAAATGACCAATCCTTACCAGGTTGTTTTCAACCTCTTTTTGCTTGAAGTATAATTGGTGCTCATAGCCCATATCTTGCCACTTGCAACCGCCACAAACCCCAAAATGCTGGCATCTTGGTTCCACACGCTTATCTGAATATTCATGAAATTTTATGGCTTTTCCTTCATAAAAGGATTTGCGCTTCTTAAAAGTTTCAACATCGACCAGATCTCCTGGAACAACATTTTCCAAAAAAATGACCGCTCCATCTGGAGATTTTGCCACTGATTTTCCTTTTGCTCCAGCATCAACCACCAGAACATTCTCAAAGATTTGTTTTTTATTTCTTCTTCCCATGTCGCAAAAATAGTGAAACCAATTGCGATTTGCGAATTAGAAATTGCGATTTTGTCATTGGAAAATTAAATTCTTAAATGAAGCCTTAAAATCAGCTTTAAATATTTTTTGGAGGTCTAATTATTTCATAATTTTGGAGTTCTCAGGGATGATTTCTCTCCCACGCTGCTTTTTCGAGCAATATCGAAAGAATAAAGGTACAGAAGGAATGGTTATTTAACTCGCTCAGCGAGATGTAATTATTAATGTTTGCCACCGATTTCAGTTGTCAAACGATGTCTTTATGAGACATGAACCTTTTAAATTCTTATAAAATGGCTGTTTTAGACCAATTAACTTCGCAACAAGCGATCGATTTAGAAAACAAATATGGTGCACACAATTACCATCCACTACCTGTAGTATTGAGTAGAGGAGAAGGTGTGTATGTTTGGGATGTTGAAGGAAAAAGATATTACGATTTCCTGTCTGCTTATTCCGCTGTTAACCAAGGCCATTGTCATCCGGTAATTGTCAATGCGATGGTAAAACAGGCACAAACCTTAACCTTAACCTCACGTGCGTTTTACAATGATATGTTAGGGAAATTTGAAGCCTATGCCACCAAATATTTTGGATATGACAAAGTGTTGCCTATGAATACAGGTGCAGAAGCTGTAGAAACGGCACTTAAAATATGTAGAAAATGGGCCTATGAAGTGAAAGGTATTGCTGATCATCAAGCCGAAATAATTGTTTGTAAAAATAATTTCCATGGAAGGACGACGACGATAATTTCGTTTTCAAATGATCCGGTAGCGCGTAAAAACTTTGGGCCTTTTACGGAAGGTTTTATAAAAATTGAATATGATAATCTACAAGCACTAGAAGATACATTAAAGAACCATCCAAACGTTGCAGGATTTTTAGTAGAACCTATTCAAGGCGAAGCGGGCGTATATGTGCCAAGTGAAGGGTATTTGTCAAAAGCGAAAGCGTTATGTGAACAATACAACGTTTTATTTATGGCCGATGAAGTACAAACCGGAATCGGCAGAACTGGAAAGCTTTTAGCGGTAGATCACGAAAATGTAAAACCGGACATTTTAATTTTAGGGAAAGCCTTAAGTGGTGGCGCCTATCCGGTAAGTGCGGTATTGGCTGCTGATGCGATTATGAATGTGATTCAACCCGGTAACCACGGCAGTACTTTTGGCGGAAATCCTGTAGCTGCAGCTGTTGCAATGGCTGCTTTGGATGTGATCAAAGATGAACACTTAGCGGAGAACGCCGAAAAACTAGGACAGATTTTTAGAAGTGAACTGAATGCTTATATCAAAACAAGTAGCATTGTGCAATTGGTAAGAGGCAAAGGCTTGCTCAATGCCATTGTTATTAATGATGATGAGGATAGTGATACCGCTTGGAATATTTGTTTGGCCTTGCGCGATAACGGATTATTGGCAAAACCAACCCATGGTAACATCATTCGTTTTGCGCCACCATTAGTAATGACCGAAGAACAGCTTTTAGACTGTGTCAGCATTATTAAAAGGACACTTCAACAATTCGAAACCAATTCGTAATTATGGAAGAAAAATCGGCTTTTGACACTTTTGAATTGAATCTTCCGCCTGCAATATTAGGATTTTTAAAGGAAACTTCTACCTGGACTTATATTTTATCAATTATAGGTTTTATAGGTATTGGTTTGATGATTTTGGCTGGTATAATTTTCAGTATTACTATGGGAGGCATGCTTGGCGGCAATCCTTATGAGAGTTTAGGCATTGATATGTCTTATTTTGGAATGATCTATATTTTACTGGGATTGATTTACTTTCTTCCCGTGATGTATCTTTTTAATTTTTCAAGAAAAATGAAGCGTGCTTTAAGTCTCAACACTAATGAAGATTTGACTGCTGCATTTTCTAACTTGAAATCACATTATAAGTTCTTGGGTGTTTTTACGATTGTCATTATCAGTTTGTATGTTTTGATTGTAGTGATTGCCATGATTTCAGCAACAATGTAAATTGTGAAAAAACGGATAAAAAAAAGCGACTAAAATTTTTAGTCGCTTTTTTTATGTCTGAATGGAAATTATTCTACCACACCTTCATTAAGACCTTTCATCCACTGTTCCTGCATGTCTTGAATCCCCTCGGTTCCTAAGCTGACGTACATCCAAATCACTGTTATCAAGAAAATAGCATTTAATATAACACCGATTATAGCAAGGATTTTTCCTGTTTTTACATTTTGAAATCCAGTGTATAATTCTGGGTTTGTCGCATAAAGAGCAGTCGCTTTATTGGCCAGAACTATAGCGATGATGCCTAAAGGCAAGCCAATAATACCATAGCAGCAGCAGGTAACTATAGATAAGATTCCAAAGACTAAAATAAGGGTTGCGTTCGGGAGTTGTTGTTTTTCCATGTGATTGGATTTTTAGTGGTTTATTTTGATTAGATAACTGGTAACTACGATAATAACATTTAAGACAATTAAACCCATCTTGATGTTATAATCATATTTGAACTTTTTAAAGAGGTTAAATATAAGAAAAAGCGCCAATAAAAAAAGTGTGTAAATCGCGGGGTAAATTTTAAAAGCCAGCAAAAACTCACCTTTAAATAGAAACAATGTGGAGCGTTGAATACCACAACCCAAGCACTCTATCCCAAAGAGTTGTTTGTTGAGACAAGGCAACATGAAGTCTTCGGGATTGATGAAATTGTAAAAAGTCATGCACAAATGTATAAAAAGAAAGGACTTAACAAATAGAATTTTTAAGCTTAGATTTACCAAAAATCAAAGGTATTTCGATTCAAAATGTTTAATTTCGTCATTTCGTGTAAATAACTTATTTATGAATATGTCAAGAGTAATCAATGTTCTATTAATAATTATTGGTGGTTTTATTGCCATTTATGCCAAGGCTGGAGTAGAGCAAAATCAATATGTACTGATTGGAGGCATTATGATTTTGATGATGGGCGTGTACCGCATTTCAAAAAGGATTCCGAGTAAATACGATCAAGAAACACCTTCTGATAACGAACATTAGTCATGAGTTTTAAAAAAGGAGATAAGGTAACTGTTTTGGACGAAGCCATTTCTGGAACGGTTTCAAAAATTGACGGCTCAACCATTTTTATTGAGACCGAAGATGGCTTTCTTATGGATTTTAATGCCAACGAATTGCTCAAAATGGAAGGGAAGGACACTTTGAAATCCAACATTTTTGCTGAGCATTCGGTGCGCGAAGTGCTTTCCGAAAAGGAGCAGCACATCAAACGGAAATCTGTAAAGGTAAAACCGAAAGAGCGCAACCAGCCTACCATGGAAGTGGATTTGCATATTTATAATCTCACAGATAACCAGCGAAACTTATCGAATTTTGACATGTTGACCTTACAATTAAATACGGCTACACGTCAATTGGATTTTGCCATCGGCAAACGCATTCAAAAAATTGTGTTTATTCACGGCGTTGGCGAAGGCATTCTTAAAATGGAACTGGAAACACTTTTTAGTCGTTATGACAATATAAAATTCTACGATGCCGATTTCCAGAAATATGGATTAGGAGCGATGGAAGTCTATATCTATCAAAATGGATAGGCCTTAACGGCTTTCTGTTGTTGCCATAATCCATCTGTTTTCCAATAAGTTTCACAATTTTGAACGCACTTTAGGTTCCTAATAGCCTTTAGGATAAAGCCTTCGCGACTATTTTTCTGAAAAAATAGGTTGCGAGAATATCGAGATTTTTTAGTCACTTTCAATCATGATACTGTAAGTGTAGGTTCCAAATTCAATTTCAGTTAAGCTAATAACATCCAAGTTGACATTATTAATATAAAACTTGATCGTGTAGGTGCGTTTGTATCTGTTTTTATTGAGTTTTTGATAATCGTAAGTATCCTTGGCTTCTTTGTCAAGATATCTTGGAACTCCAGGCGTAGGAGAACTACTATCACGATCGTCCATAGGATTTCCATTTAAATTTGCGTCTTCGTGACGTGTCAAAACACCGTCGCCGTCGTCGTCATTATCTAAATAATCAGGAATGCCATCGCCATCTGTATCTTGCGCTTTGGAAAGACCATCAATTTTATTGTAATTGTGTTTTTCATCTTTAGTTAACACATTATCGTTATCATCATCCGCATCTAAATAGTCAGGAATGCCATCGCCGTCAGAATCGGTTGGATTTGTTGCAGGATTGTTATCGCCATCTAAATTGGCATCTTCTACGTCTGCAGGAATGCCGTCATCGTCATCATCAACATAAGTTGTGATAATAGTGACGGTACCAGAATTTGCCGCATAATCTTTAAGAATATGGGTAGTGGCATCAGGCAATAGATTACAAATTAAATTTTCAGGACTGCCATCATAAGTACGGTAATTGAATAGGGTAGTCGTACCATTAATGGTCAAAGTGGTTTTGTAATTATTTTTCGGAGGATTGAAAATGGAGTCAGTTCTGGAGTTTTTTGGAAATATTAAGCTTAAAGACTCTGAAGGATTTTTTTTGGTGTCATATAAAAAGTAATTCCCAGCACTTAAATTGCATATAGACAGCTCTTTATCAAAATCCAATTTCACATCAATGACGTCGCCATCATCACAAGCAGAAACCAACAAACAAAAGCATAATAAGTACAGTAATTTTTGCATTTCAAACAATTTAGCAACAAAAATAAGGCATTTGGTAATTTATAAGGTCGCATCTACGAAATAATTTTATTTGGAGTATTTTTGCTTTTTGAAAGGAATTTAGAATGAGACAAGTATATTTTGATAATGCAGCAACAACCCCAATGCGTGATGCTGTTATTGATCGTATGACGCAGGTTATGCGCTCACAATATGGCAATGCATCCTCAACACACAGCATGGGACGTTCTGCCAAATCGTTAATTGAAACCTCCAGAAAAAAAATTGCGTCATTTTTTAATGTCAATGCCTCTGAGATTGTCTTTACAGCTGGTGGTACGGAAGCGGACAATTTGGTTTTGCGAAGTGCGGTCCGGGATTTGGGGGTTACTGAAGTCATTACCAGTAAATTAGAACATCATGCCGTTTTGCACACGGTCGAGCATCTTCAGAGCGAATATGGCATTACCATTAGCTATGTAAAATTGCTCGAAAACGGTGTAATTGACTTGCATGATTTGGAGCGTTTATTACAATCTTCCAACAAGAAACTGGTCAGTTTGATGCATGTCAATAATGAAATTGGGAATAAATTGGATCTTAAAAAAGTGGCAGATCTTTGTAAAAAGAATAACACTTTATTTCATAGTGATACGGTGCAATCAGTAGGGCATTATCAATTGGATTTACAAACCATTCCCGTGGATTTTATAGCAGCAAGTGCGCATAAGTTTCATGGTCCAAAAGGCGTTGGTTTTGCTTTTATGCGAAAAGGTTCAGGCCTCAAAGCTTCTATATATGGCGGCGAGCAGGAGCGTGGGTATCGCGCAGGTACCGAAAGCATTCATAATATAGTAGGCATGGAAGAAGCTCTGAAATTAAGCTATGCCAATTTAGAACAAGAGCAGAGTCAAATCCTCGAATTACAAAATTATTTTATTGATCGATTAAAAGCGTTGTCTCCAAATATGGCATTTAACGGCAACTGTGAAAATCCGGATCAGAGCACTTATACTTTGATTAATGTGTGTTTGCCAATTGCTCCAGCAAAAGGAGGAATGCTTCATTTTCAGTTGGATTTGAAAGGAATAGCCTGTTCTAAAGGTTCAGCGTGTCAAAGTGGGAGCAATCAAAATTCGCACGTGCTTTCTGAAATATTAAGTGCCGAAAATTTAATGAAACCTTCCGTGAGATTTTCATTCTCTAGTTTCAATACCAAAGAAGATGTGGATTACGTGATTGATATCTTAAAAGAATTTGTTGAATAAAAATTACTTTATCCGCTTTTATAGGAATTTATAATTGAAACGCAGACCTGCCCTTCAGTTCTGGCTGGTGATGCTGATTTTTACAGATTTTCACTGATTTCAATTAGATTCAAATAACACAAAATCTCATAAAACACTCTTTGGGAATTAGGTATTTAGTTTTTGGATTTTTCAATGGAACGCTGATGACGCTGATTTTTTATGATTTGCACTGATTTTATAGACATGTGCATAAAGTTGTCGAGATCACTAATTCACACGAAAGTATATATTACTACATTAAGAAATTCGTATACAATTATGCAACTCTGCGTCTCCGCGGCTCCGCGAGAGAATATTTGCGGCTCCGCGAGAGAAAGATAGAACCTAAAATCTCATCGATACCCGCACATTAAACACCCGCGGACTCAAATAATTAGGAATCGCATATTGACGTTTGCTATACACATCCCGTACCCAAGTATTCGTGATGGAGTTTTGCACATCAAACATGTTAAACACTTCCACGCCAACGGTCAATTCTTTAAACATGCTTTTCCATTGGGCATTATCGGCTACTTCTCCAACGATAACAACATAAGAAAAACCGACATCAGCACGCTTATAAGCCCGTAGTCGGTTTTGATACTGATAAGGATCGGCGTAACTAGGAGAACCTCCAGGAACTCCTGTATTGTATACTAAATTCAGATACACTTTCAATGCAGGAATGTTGGGTACATAATCCTGAAACAAAACTCCGAATTTTAAACGCTGATCGGTTGGTCTTGCAATATAGCCTTGGTTTTCAATGTTTTCTTCGGTTTTTAAATACCCAAAACTAAACCAAGACTCCGTGCCTGGCACGAATTCGCCATTCAATCTTAAATCTAAACCATAGGCATAAGCTTCCGCGTTATTTCTGGCACGATAACGAATCCTAACATTTTCTAAAGTATAAGGATTCACATCAGTCATATGTTTATAATAGGCTTCTGAAACCAATTTAAAAGGACGATCCCACATTTTAAAACTGTATTCATTGCCAACAACAAGATGTATTGATTTTTGAGCCTTCACATCAGGTCTTACAGTACCGGATGAATCTCTAAGTTCTCTATAAAAAGGCGGTTGGTAGTACAAGCCACCAGCCACTCTAAAAAGCATGTCCTTCTCCCAATCTGGTTTGATGGCAAATTGCGCTCTCGGACTAAAAACGGCTTGCGTTTTACTTTCAATCCCATCGCCATTTACCGTCCAGTTATGCGCTCGAACTCCAAAATTATAAAACACCTCCTTGTTCCCTAATTCTGAACGTTTGCTCCATTGGGCATACGCTTGAAAGCGGTCAATTTGCACATAATTGGTAGCGCGTACATTCTGAAAAGCAACCAAAGGTCCTTGATAGGGCAGATAAGGTTGATCATTGAAGAAGCCTAATTTTGGTGGATTAATGGAAAAACCAGCGGAATCAATCACTTCCCATTCTACCAAACGATCACGGATATCTTCATGTGTATATTTTATGGACCATTCAAAGGTGTTATTATCAATCTGATAATCGCCTTTATGCTCAACGTTCATGATTAAGGCGTCCAAATCATTTCGACCATGGGTTAATTGGGAACCGATACCTTCGCTAAATTCAACTTTGCCTAAATTTTCATCGCCAATATTGCTGTTTACCTCACCCAAGCGGTATTGCGACAAAATATCAAAATACTCTTCTTCTGTGGTGTGAAATGTGGAGGCAATCAATTTTAAGGTTAAATCCTCACTGGCAAAATAATTCGCTTTAAAGGCTCCAAAATACGTGTTGTACGCATCTTTTTCCTGGCCTTCATAATACACCAATAAAGCCATCGGATTGGCTATGGTTCCAAAATTGGTTTGTCTGTTTCTAGGTTGGAAATCATAGGTATTGCTGGAGATATTACCTAAAAAGTTGACCTGGAATTTATCGGTAAACTTATAGGTCAAATACGTTTGGATGTCTGCAAATACGGGTTTTACATTCCCTTCAGTTTCTAAGGAGTTTAGCACTAAACTATTGTCTCTGTAGCGCAACCCAATAATGCCCGATAATTTTGAATCTTTTGATACCGCTTCCGCAGAAATGCTACCGCCTAATAACGAAATGTCGGCATTCATGCCAAATTTCATCGGATTTCGATAGGTTATATCTAACACTGAAGATAGTTTATCGCCATATTTCGCTTGAAATCCGCCTGCCGAAAAATCGACGTTTTGCACCAGATCAGAATTGACAAAACTTAAGCCTTCTTGCTGTCCAGAGCGTACCAAAAATGGTCTGTACACTTCAATGTCATTGACGTAAACTAGATTCTCATCAAAATTACCACCGCGCACCGAATACTGAGTACTCAATTCGTTGGAAATATTGACTCCTGGTAAAGTTTTTAAAATATTTTCAACGCCAGGTTGTGCACCTTTGATCGAGCGAAGTAAGGCAGGAGCAATGGTGGTCACGCCATCTACAGATTGTCGATGTGTACTATTAATGATAACCGTTGCAATTTGCTCGACATTTAAATTCATTACCGGATTGAACTCTATTTCCTGCCCGTTTTTAAGATTGAATTTTGCGACCACACGTTTAAAGGAAATATGGGTGAATTCAACAGTGAGATTAACCTTTATTGGAACTTTTAATTCATAAAAACCATTGTCATTAGTCGTTGTTCCCGAGTTGTCCGATTTAATGCTGACATTGGAAACGGGCATATTAGCTTCATCCAAAATAATTCCCCTAATCGTTGCGGTTTGTGACCATCCCAAAAATGGAAGTATTATAAGGACGAAACGCAAAAAGTGAGCATATAGTTTCAAATGGTTGGTGTTTTATTTTCTGAAAAAAGTTGCTTCAAATGTAGAACTATTTCCAACATTATCTGTGACCACGAGTTTCAATTCATTTTTGGTGTCTGTCGCCACATTGTCATTAAAATCAAAGGTCAAGGTATTGGCCTTGTACTCATATTCCACCAAAATCCATTTTCCATTAATGGTAGCTCTATAATTACTGATACCTGAAAGATCATCCGTGATTTTGAATTTTAGATAACGGAAATTGCTTAGCCATTTCCCATCCTGAAAGTTGGTTGCGGAAATTTTTGGCCCTTGTGTATCTCTAACCAAGGTATAAGTTCCTAAAGCGTTTGAGGATGCTGATAATATATTGCCGTTTCTTTTGGTATTGAGATAACTCGGGTATCTTTTATTGCCAATCAATTCGGCAATATAAAGTTTGTCTTTATCGGCATCCTTATGGTTGCTGACATCATATTGTATGTTCACATTTTTTTGAAGCGGGATGATATCCTTATGCAAATAAAGTGTGTCATTGCTGACCTTAAAATCAATAAAAGTGTCCTCATAAAAGCTGTTGGAAGGAAAATAAACGGTCACATTTTTTTCGTTCAAATTCGTGGGGTGCTCAGAGAAAATATAGGTTTTGGTACTTGTATCAACAACTTTAGGTGCTTTGGACATTTTTTTCCCATTAATAGGAATCGTAACCCACGACTCGTTGCCATGAAAATCTTTAATTTTGATTTTATAAACTGAAGCCGTGCTGTCGGCTATAGCAACATAGCCATCATTATCCAAATGATTATAAAGACTCAGCACATTTCCTTTTTCCACAAACAACTTCTGAACCCAACTTCTTTTAGTTTTCAACAGCTCGTAATCAATAAATCTGTTGATATGTCGGGTTTCAGTGAATGCAAATCGGTTAAAATCCATTTCAAACTTTTTGTTCCCATTATAAAAAGTTGTCAACCCATTGATACCATTCTGATTAACCGCTAAATCCTGTTGGTCATAACTAATCACGCCAAAGCCTATATCGCCATAAGCATTAATACTTTCAACCGTATAATCTTTGTTTTTGTTTGGGATGAGACGCAGTTCAACGCGACCACTTTGACCATTTACAAAAGAATCATCGTTTTTGGTATAGGCGTAAACAGTGGTGACGAAAGGTGTTTTTTTGTCGTGGATTTTAAATCCGAAAAGTAAGGGATTGAGCACGCGTTCTTGCTGATCTCTAATCTCAAAATGCAAATGCGGTCCGCCAGAACTTCCCGTATTACCAGAATAGGCAATGATTTCATCCTCTTTAACTTTTATTTCATCAACCTCTGGAATGATTTCAACCTCATAGGATTCATCATGATATTGCTTCGCTTTTACATAAGCTTCAATGATGGGCGCATAACTTGATAAATGGCCATAAACAGAAGTATAACCATTGGGATGTGTAATATAAATCACTTTTCCGTAACCATAATGAGACACTTTAATACGACTTACATAACCTTCAGCAACGGTATACACATTGAGACCTTCTCTTTGTTGGGTTTTGATATCCATACCGGCATGAAAGTGATTGGTTCTCAGCTCGGCAAAGGTTCCGGAAGGAATCAATTCAATGTCTAAAGGACTTCTGAAATAATCTTGAGGATAGTCAACTTGTGAAAAGGCAAATGTGGTAAAAAACAGGGATAAAAAAAGAAACTTCATAGCTAGATTTGAATGGCTAAAAATATTAAAAAAAGTTAGGAGTGCCTAAAGTTTGAAGGCTTTAAAGTTAGTCGTGGTTAAATAGTTTTGTTCGATTTGAAACTGATGGATAAAAACGAGTTTTTTAGGTTTTAATTGTTAGAACGTATCAACTTATTGCCATCGAATGTATATAACTCGAAACTTAAAAGTGCACTTAAAGCAATCCGATTTACAGGTACAACCTTGCCATCATAAAGCGAAATGACAACACTTTTTTAATCTTTTTGAGGTCGTTAGCTAATTGATTATTAGATGTTTAAGTTACCTCACCTCACTTGTTGCTTATTTTTTCAAAATTTTTGATAAAACTATTGTGATTTCTGCTCAGGTATGTTAACTTTGTTACATCAGTATTGAAATTTGTAAATGGGTAAATTTGAGGATATTGTTGATTCTTTAGAGAATAAGATCAGTAAAGTTTTACACAAGCAAGAGGTTTTAAAACAAACCAATGCGAAGCTGTCTGAAGAATTGGCCGTTTATCAGCAAAAGATTATTCAACAACAGGAAGCATTGCGTTCTTGGATTGAGAAATATGAAGCTCTTAAAATTGCAAATTCAATGTTGGGCAGTGATGAAAATAAACGAGAGACAAAGCTCAAGATAAATACATTAATAAAAGATATAGATCATTGTATAGCACAATTATCTCAGTAATGTAATTTAAGTATAGTATTTAATGTCAGAACAGCTAAAGATTAAGCTTTCCATAGCGAACAGAATGTATCCATTGACGATTGCACCTGATCAGGAAGAAGGATTGCGAAAAGCCGCTAAGAATATTGAAGCTATGATTAATCAGTTTGAGCAAAATTATTCCGTTAGAGATAAACAAGATGTTTTAGCCATGTGTGCTTTACAATTTGCGTCTCAAGTGGAACAAAAAGCAATAGATAAAGACAATGTTAGTGAAGATGTTAAAAATAGATTAACCGCTTTGGACGATCTTCTTCATTCACATTTAATCTCTTAACGTTCTTTTAAATAAATAGGTTACTGCCTACATTAGTTAATTTTTTTGATAAACTCAACGTTAATTCTTTAAAAAGGGTGAGTTTAAGTTGTAAAAATGAGCTGCCTTGAGCAGATTTTTGATCAGCTTGTTAGCCCTATACTTGTTTTTAAGGGGTTTATACAAAATTCGAAACTGATGTAGGCTTTTTTTTTGGTTAAATTTCACAGCTTTTAAAAGAGGTGTGTGATTAGGCCAGCCCCGTTTTAATGGGATGTTTGAATTTTTTCAATTTTTTTTAAACTAAACTAAACATGGATACGAACACAATTTTATTAATTGTTGGTGGCGTAGTATTAGGCGTAATACTAGGATATATTGTAGCAAAAACACTGGAAAGAAGCAATGCTTCTAAACTTATTCAAAATGCAAAGGAGGAAGCGAATTCCATTATAAGACAAGCGAATTCAGAAGGTGAAACCACAAAAAAAGATAAGCTTCTGCAAGCCAAAGAGAAATTCATTGAGTTGAAATCTGAGCACGAGAAAACTATTCTATCCCGTGATAGAAAAATAGCCGAAGCTGAAAAGAGAACGCGTGACAAAGAATCTCAAGTGTCTAATGAATTGGCTAAAAACAAGAAATTATCTCAAGAAATAGAAGAGAAAATCAAGGATTACGATTTTCGCTTGGAGTTTTTAGAAAAGAAGAAAGATGAAGTTGACAAGGCTCATAAAAACCAAGTAAAACAACTTGAAGTTATTTCGGGATTGTCTGCTGAAGATGCTAAAGCACAGCTGGTAGATTCACTTAAAAATGAAGCTAAGTCTGATGCCATGGCCTACATTCAGGATACCTTGGAAGAGGCAAAACTTACGGCACAGCAAGAAGCTAAGAAAATCATTATAAATACCATTCAGCGTATTGGTACGGAAGAAGCGATTGATAACTGTGTTTCTGTATTTAATATTGAATCCGATGATGTTAAAGGTCGTATTATTGGACGTGAAGGTCGAAATATTCGTGCGATAGAAGCGGCTACAGGTGTTGAAATCATTGTAGATGATACCCCGGAAGCCATTATTCTTTCGTGCTTTGATTCTGTAAGACGTGAAGTTGCACGTTTATCGCTTCATAAATTAGTGACGGATGGAAGAATCCATCCAGCTAAAATTGAAGAGGTTGTCGAAAAAACTAAAAAGCAAATAGAACAAGAGATTATTGAAGTTGGTAAACGTACCGTAATTGATTTGGGAATTCATGGACTGCATCCTGAGTTGATTAAATTGGTGGGACGTATGAAATACCGTTCTTCTTATGGTCAAAACTTATTACAGCATTCACGTGAAGTTGCTAAACTTTGTGGCGTGATGGCTGCGGAACTGGGGTTAAATGCTAAAGTCGCCAAACGTGCTGGATTACTTCATGATATTGGCAAAGTGCCAGATTCAGAAGCCGATATGGAAACGCCACACGCTATTTTAGGTATGCAATGGGCTGAAAAATATGGTGAAAAACCAGAAGTTTGTAACGCCATTGGAGCGCATCACGACGAAATTGAAATGACCACTTTATTGGCGCCAATCGTTCAGGTATGTGATGCTATTTCAGGAGCAAGACCAGGTGCAAGACGTCAGGTTTTAGATTCTTATATCCAACGTTTAAAAGACTTGGAAGATGTTGCGTTTGGATTTAATGGCGTGAATAAAGCTTATGCTATTCAGGCAGGACGTGAATTGAGAGTATTGGTAGAGAGTGATCGTGTTTCTGACGAACAGGCGGCTAATTTATCGTTTGAGATTTCTCAGAAAATACAAACAGATATGACGTATCCAGGACAGGTTAAAGTAACCGTAATACGAGAAACAAGAGCGGTTAATATTGCGAAATAAACACCGCTTTTAATGGAAAATAAAAAAGTCTGGCAAATGTCAGACTTTTTTGTTTTTGACATAAATCGTAAAAGTAGTGCCCTCATTTATAGTGCTCTCTACCGTAATTTGGCCACCAAAACTTTCAATTTGATTTTTTATTAAATAGAGACCAATGCCTTCTGCATCTCTATTATGATGAAAGGTTTTATACAATCCAAAAATGTCATTACCGTATTTATCCAGATCAATACCGATGCCGTTATCTGAAATGATAAGTTTAAATTCCTGTTTGTCATAAGCACAATCAATGGTGATTACGGGATCTCTGTCTGGATGTTTGTATTTTATGGCATTAGACAAGAGGTTCTGAATGATGCTTTCGAAATAGGAGTAGTTATAATAAAGGAATAATTTTTCGTTTATTTTATTATGGACGGTGGCTTTATTTTCAGTAATAACAAACTTAAGAACCTCTAAAATATTATTTATCTCTTCGGTAATAAAGATCTTTTTAATGAGATTGGTTTTCGTGTTTTGCTCACGTACAACATCGTGAAGGTTCACAATGGTTTTTGTCAATGAATGGGAAAGCATCCTTAAATGTGCCATTATTTCTTCCTTTTCATCGGGAGTTTCGGTTTCATCATAAAGCTCCAATAAACTTTCAAAATTTGCCGTATGCTGTTTTAGATTGTGCGTAACAATGTGCGCAAAATTCTTTAGCTTGTTGTTGTGTTCAGTAACAATTGCTAAGGAGGCGTTAATTGTGTCCTGATCTTGTTTTTGTGTCGTAATATCAGTGTGTGTGCCAATAATTCTTTTTGGCTCGTTATTTGGCCCCCATTCTACAATCTTGCCTCTATCACGGATCCATTTGTAAGTGCCATTTTCACATAGTATCCGATGCTCATTTTCATACATGGATTTTAATCCATTGAGATGGTCTTGAAAATCTTGATGATATTTCATTCTATCATCGGGGTGTACACGTTCATTCCAATAATTGGTATCCGCACCAACAAAAGTTTCTGAAACTCCAATAATTTTTCTTGAACCTTCTGAGAAGAACAACCGATCAGATACGGCATCATACTCCCACATTCCAATGTCGGAATACTCCAGTGCTAATTGCCATTTGAGATTGTCCACAAATGTCGAGTTTAGATTTAACTTTTGTAATCCCGATTCTGGTGAAGTCATAGCATTTGTTTAAAATCGGCATCAGGTGTACACCTAAATTTACGCCAATAGGGTTAAATTTGTTAAATGCTATAATAAACTATATAGGGAATAGTTAAAGTTAGGAATTTTTAATGAATTTTAAAATTTTATTTCACCTATCTCATATTTTCTGAAGGAGGCACAATTCTCTGTTACATAGTACATTATAAATTTGGGATCAATGTCTAACAATGAAAGTGAAAGGGTTTAAGAAAGAATGCTCTCATCACTAATGAGAAGTAAATTTTGAAGAAATCATTAAAAAATATTAGTTTCTACTATTGTAAACATAGGCTGATTTTGAAACGCTCTGGTCTTTTTTCTTCTCCGCAATAGTGATGATAAACTTAGTGCCTTCATCAACAATACTCTCCACGGTTATTTCGCCACCAAGAGCTTCAATTTGGTTTTTGGTGAGATAAAGGCCAATACCTTCAGCATTGCTATTGTTGTGAAAGGTTTTGTAGAGCCCAAAAATATCGTGGCCATATTTTACAAGATCAATCCCTAGTCCATTGTCTTCAAGCGTAATTGTTATGCTTGTTGGGGTGGTAAAGGCATCAATTGTAATGACGGGTTGTCTTTCAGGATGTGAATACTTTAGCGCATTGGAAGCCAAATTTAAAATAATGCTTTCCAGATAGGTTTCATTACTATATAACACGAGTGCATCACTAACCTTATTTTTTATAATAACGTTCTTTTCGACGATATCCAATTCTAATAAATCAATAACCTTGTTGATATAATCGTTAAGCCTTAACGGTTTGATTTCAAGTTTTGCTTGAGATTGTTTAGAAACGACCTCACGAAGATTATCAATAGTTTTGGTCAGAGAATCAGAAACGGTCATTAAAAGATCGACAATTTCATCTTTATAATCCTCATTATTTGCCTCTTTATAAAAGCTCAAAAGACTCTCGAAATTTCCAGCGTGTTCTTTCAGATTATGGGAGACAATATGCGCGAAATTGGCGAGTTTTTTATTCTGATTGCTAATGACACTCAAATCTTGTCTTAAGCGCTCTTCGTCTTCTTTTCTTTGGGTAATGTCAATGGTTGTGCCAATGAAAGTTTTAGGTGCATTATATTCATCAAAAGCTACAATTTTACCAAAATCCAAAACCCATTTATAAGAGCCTTCCTTGTATAAAATACGATGTTCACTTTTATATTCTGGGGTAATATTTTGGATATGATCGTCCACAGCTTTTTGAAGGCTTTCCAAATCTTCGGGATGTATGGCTTCTCTCCAGTGTCTTTTAAGCAAGTCTAATTCTGAATTCTCGTAACCATGAATAATTTTTGAGGCTTCAGAATAATGCATTTTATTATTTACCATATCCCATTCCCATATCCCTATAGACGAATTGTCTAAGGCATATTTGTATTTATAAGTTTTTAAATCCTCTTCACTGGCAAGAGAGATATTCGGTTTGTTTGTAGGTGGGTTCATCCCTTTAGAGAGTGTTGGGTAAAAAATGTGTATAAGGGCGAAATATAAGAAAAAATGCGATAATTGGAAAGTTTAATCGCTGAAACGCATTATTTTCTTGGATGGAATCTTTTCAACACATCTCTTAAATGTGAACGATCCACGTGCATATAAATTTCAGTAGTGGTTATACTTTCGTGTCCCAACATGAGTTGAATGGCTCTCAAATCGGCGCCGTTTTCCAATAAATGGGTGGCAAAGGAATGCCTAAACGTATGTGGGGAAATGGTTTTTTTGAGCTCTATTTTTTCAGCGAGCCTTTTTATGATGGTAAAAATCATGGCTCGTGTGAGCTGTTTTCCTCTGTGATTTAAAAAGAGGGTGTCTTTATCTTCTTTTTGAACGTTTATTTTTGAACGGACTTCATCTTTATAAATGCTAATGTATTTTTGGGTGGACTCATCAATTGGAACAAAGCGTTGTTTATCTCCTTTTCCAGTGACTTTAATAAACCCTTCATCAAAGAAAAGATCGGAAATTTTGAGATTGGTCAATTCGCTAACGCGCAGACCACAACTGTAAAGTGTTTCCAAAATGGTGCGATCGCGCTCTCCAATTCGGACGCCGTTATATTCCTTGGTCAGTTCGATTGCTCCAATGAGTTTGTCTATTTCGGCAAGACTTAAGGTATCTGGAAGTTTTTGACCAATTTTTGGCGATTCAATATGATCTAACGGGTTAATCTTTCTATAATCTTCAAAGACTAAATATCCAAAAAAACTTCGCAACCCTGAGGTGATCCGCGCTTGAGATCTGGCATTAACTTTTTTAGAGGTTTCATATATAAACTGTTGTAACGCGGTGTGCTCAATCTCAATTGGCGAGATGATCATTTCATTTTCTTCTAAAAATTTAATGAGTTTCTTAATATCGAAAGTGTAGTTGGCGATGGAATTTTGAGACAAACCCCGTTCAATCTTCAGATAGAGTTGATAATCATTCAGAGCATCATGCCATTTCATGAATTGTGATTTTAGGTTTTAAAGAAAGTTATAATTTTTTCTTTGCAATCTGCAATATTACCAATTACAAATAAACTGGAAGCAAGTTTATACATTGTAATTATTGTATTTATGATGGAAGTTTAAAAGTCACCTATTTTTTGAGGCAACACAGACTAACCATTTCCGTTAAAAAAAATGCGTTTGAAGTCAATATGGCAGGAGGTAGGCCTAGATATTTGCCCTCATAGATATGGTCTTATAAATTTCAAAACAGTCCATCTAGTAAATGAAACGTTAAAATTCAATAAATGGTGTTAAACTCTGTTAAGAGGAAATCTTGTAAGGCGTTTCTTAACGTATATCAAATTATAACTTATTATAACTTAAAAACTTATTTATGAAAAATTTATTTTTAGCAACATTAGTGACTATTATAAGCGCCACCTCCATTTACGCGCAGTCAGACAACACCACAACGCAATTTGGTGTAAAAGGTGGTGTCAATCTTTCTAATATTACGGGAGACGATGTTGGAGATCTCGATTCCAGAACAAGTTTCCATTTGGGATTATTTTTGGAAATCCCAATCAGTGAGCGTTTCTCTTTTCAACCAGAGGTTTTGTATTCAGGTCAAGGATTTAATTTGAATGATAAGGCCGAATATAAATTGGATTACATTCAAGTTCCTTTAATGGCTAAAGTATATCTTATAAAAGGTCTTTATGCAGAAGCAGGTCCACAATTCGGATTTAAAGTAAAGGAAGAAGTTGACTATGATTCTGGAGCGATGGGCACGGTTGAAGTAGATCCAGATGATTCTGTGATCAAAAATTTTGATACCAACTTGGCGCTAGGAGCAGGGTATAAATTTGACAATGGTTTTTCGCTTTCAGCACGCTATAATCTTGGATTAACCAGTATTATTAAGGATGACGCGTTCCTTATTGGAGATGCAGATGTTAAAAGTGCTGTTTGGCAATTTGGTGTTGGATTTTCATTTTAACGACAACTGAAACGCTATCAGTATTATACAAACCGAAGTTAGACGCTTCGGTTTTTTTATGCGGTGAAAACTCTTGAAACATCAGTAAATACTTCAGTTTTACTTTTTTTAAAAGTAATTATAGGGCTACTTTTGCACCTTCAAATTTACTAATAACTTAAATTAACAAAAATGAAAAAAGTAATGATTATGGCTGCAATTGCAGTTTTTGGATTATCAAATGTCAATGCTCAAGAAGCAGAAACTACTTATGGTTTTGAAGAAGGCGGGATTATTTTAGAAGGTGGTCTTGGATTCAACAGTACAAATAACAAAAACACTGACACAAAAACGAACGGATTCTCAATTAATCCTAAAGTTGGCTATTTTTTAACTGAAGATTTTGCAGTAGGAGTACAAGGATCATACAACTCTGCAACCACTGAAGTTAGAGGAACTGATGTGAGCGATAACAAGTCATTTGGTGCTGGAGTTTTTGCACGTTACTACTTTTTAGATTTAGGTAAGCGTTTTAAGACTTATACAGAACTTGATCTTGGTTATGCATCCAGCAAAAATAAGATCACTGACGTTAAAGCCGATGGCTTTGGTGCAGGCCTTAATTTGGGCATTAACTATTTCGTAACTGAAAATATCGCTATTTCTTTTGGTCTTGCTGATGTATTGTCATATTCATCTGCTAAAGTTGATGGTGGTAAAGCAGTTTCAGGTTTTAACGGAAACATCAACGTGTTCAATAACTTTTTTGACACTGCACAATTTGGTTTGTTGTTTAAATTATAAAATTAAACACCTCACTTTATATACTAAAACCACCAACATGCTTGGTGGTTTTTTTATGCGTTTATATTTTTATACTTTTATATCATGAAAAAACTGATCATCATAAATGGCCCAAACTTGAATTTATTGGGCACCCGAGAGCCCGAAGTTTACGGAAGTCTCTCTTTAACTGGATTTTTAGAAGAAATAAAAGCCAAATATCCTCATGTTGCAATTGATCATTTCCAATCTAATATTGAAGGCGAACTGATTTCAAAAATTCAGGAAGTTGGTTTCAGTTATGATGGCATTATTTTGAATGCTGCCGCTTATACGCATACTTCGGTGGGGATTGGAGATGCGGTAAAGGCGATCACAACGCCGGTAGTGGAAGTACATATTTCGAATACTTTTGCTCGCGAAGATTTTAGACATCATTCCTATATTGCGGCAAATGCAAAAGGTGTGATCGTTGGATTTGGATTGCAGAGTTATGAATTGGCCATCCAAAGCTTTTTGAATGCTTAGATATGACTTGTAAAATTATCATTTTAGCCCTATTCCATATAATATCTTCGTTTGTACTCAGTGCTCAAAATGTTGACACTAGATTTGGAGTGAAAGGTGGCTTGAATAAGACTTTTATTACTGTGGATCAGCAGAATTTGGGTGTTTATGTAACTTCTGAAACTGGATTTTATGGCGGGGTGTTTGTAGAATTCCCAATTGATGATTTTTTGAGTATCCAGCCTGAAGTTTTATATATTTCAGTGGGTGATTTCAATTTTTTGAATGTGCCGATTTATGCGAAATATGAAGTTGCTAATAGATTGCACTTCATGGCAGGGCCAAGTGTGAACTATTTTTTTGATTTTTACACTAACAAACTTAAGATTGGTGCAGACCTTAGTTCCAGCTATGAACTCACACAGGCTTTAGATGTTCACATCAAATTTGCCTTAGGTATTGATGAATTGGCACCAAATGGTTTGTTTTTAGGGTTGGGATTAAAAATTTAAAAGAAATTACAAAATATTCAAAACCCAAATTCCAATAGCATAAAAAAAGCGATTCAAATATTGAATCGCTTTTTTATTATTTTACTTTGAACTTCGAGCTTCGTACTTCTAACTCCCCCAGCTTATAAATGAATCACTTCGCCATAAGCCGCAGCAACTGCTTCCATGACCGCTTCACTCATCGTTGGATGCGGATGTACAGTTTTCAACACTTCATGTCCTGTAGTCTCTAATTTACGTCCTAAAACGGCTTCAGCAATCATATCAGTTACACCTGCACCAATCATGTGGCAGCCTAACCATTCGCCATATTTGGCATCAAAGATCACTTTTACAAAACCATCTGTAGCTCCAGATGCACTGGCTTTACCTGAGGCAGAGAAAGGGAATTTGCCGACTTTAATATCGTAACCTTTTTCTTTGGCTTCTTTTTCGGTCATTCCAACACTTGCAATCTCAGGAGTGGCATAGGTACAACCAGGAATATTCCCATAGTCCAAAGCCTCAACATTTTGTCCTGCAATTTTTTCTACACATAAGATACCTTCTGCGGAAGCGACGTGAGCAAGCGCCTGTCCAGGTACAACATCACCAATAGCATAATAGCCTGGGATATTGGTTTGGTAATAGCTATTGACTAAAATTTTATCTCGGTCAACTGCAATGCCTACTTCTTCCAATCCAATATTTTCAATATTAGATTTGATACCTACAGCTGAAAGAATGATATCTGCTTCAAGAGTCTCTTCTCCTTTGGCAGTTTTTATAGTTGCAACAACACCTGCTCCAGAATCATCTACTTTAGTAACTTCAGAAGAAGTCATGATATTGATACCTAATTTCTTAAACGATTTTTCCAATTGTTTTGAAACCTCTTCATCTTCAACAGGTACCACATTTGGTAAAAATTCAACAATGGTCACATCAGTTCCCATCGATTTATAAAAATAGGCAAACTCAACACCAATAGCGCCAGAACCTACGACAATCATCTTTTTAGGTTGCTCTTTTAAAGTCATCGCTTCTCTGTAGCCAATCACTTTTTTGCCGTCTTGTTTTAAGCTTGGCAGTTCTCTTGATCGTGCGCCAGTTGCAATAATAATATGATCTGCACTATATTCTTTACCATCAACATCAACTTTCTTTCCAGGTTTAAGTTTTCCAAAACCTTCAATGACGTCAATTTTATTTTTCCTTAGCAAAAACTGAACACCTTTGCTCATGCCACCGGCAACATCGCGGCTTCGTTTTACAACTGCTGAAAAATCTCTGTCCGCTTCTTTTACAGAAAGACCATAGTTTTCAGCATGTTTAAGATATTCGAAAACCTCTGCCGATTTCAACAAGGCTTTCGTTGGGATACAGCCCCAATTTAAACAAACCCCACCAAGACTTTCTTTTTCAATAATTGCAGTTTTGAAACCTAATTGTGATGCTCTAATAGCAGTAACGTAGCCACCAGGACCACTTCCAAGAACAATGATATCGTATTTACTCATGAGAATTTTTTAATCGTGATTATAAGCTACGAAGGTACAAAAAGTAAATTTTAAATAGCAAATTAGAAAAATCAAAAAAGTGAATAGTTTTTATGCCGTGAATTGTGAGGAGATGTTGGTTGTGAAGTTGTGGGTTGTGGAGCTGGGAGCCGGCGAGATGATTTAAAGTTTCCTCCTCCACATAAGCTATTGTCGAGGAAATTCAATTTCAACTTCAATTTCAACTTCAACTTCAAGTTCGATTTCAAGTTCGATTTCAATTTTAATACTGAAATTACGGTTAAATATTTTTTCGTTTAGGAATGGATAAAGAAATCCATTGATCGCCTTTAAGCATTTTACCAACATAAGCCATTTGCCCAATATGGTAGGCGTAGTGCGCCAATTGTTTAATTAGGGCGTCGGTTACCGTAAAGGATTCTTTTCGGATATATATGATTTTATTGAGATCCTCCTTTTTTAATGGAGAAATTGCATCAAACACACAGTTCCAACCTTTTTCCCATTGGGCCAAAAGCTCTTCTTTAGTCCTATAGGATGCTTCAAATTCCTGATCGCGTTGGCGCCATTCTTTTTCGCCATCTTCTGTTAAAAAATTCGTCGAGCGGCTCAACATATTGCCCACCAAATGTTTTACAATAATTGAAATACTGTTGGAATCTTCATTGGGCTGATAGTTAATATCCTCAAATGTTAGTTGAGCCATAGTTTTATCTCCAGCAGTTTTATACTGCTGAAACTGCTTTATGATTCCGGATATGTGCTGATTTATCATATAATAAAGTTAGATGAATTATTATAAATAAAAAAATCCCCGTGAGCATGAGGACAGACAGGGATTTTAAAGTTTTAAATAAAGCTATTCAGTTCGAATCGATAGCATGATTGCAAAAGTCTAATCGTTTTCTGCCACCATTTCACCATCAATAAAAACCATTTTCACTTTTGTTAAATATTCAAAAGGATCTCCATCAAAAAGAACTAAATCAGCATCTTTACCTTTTTCGATACTTCCAACGCGGGCATCAATTCCTAATAATTTAGCGGGATTTAAAGTAATCGTTTTTAGAGCCTCATCAAAAGAAAGTCCATGTACCACAGCTTGACCTGCCTCAAATAAAACAATTCTTGTTTTTGGTACGTAAGCTTCATATCCACCTTCAATACTTACAGGAATACCTGCCGCAGTCAATATGGCGGCGCTTTCTCTGGTCATATTTGCCATATCTCCACCATTTCGTGCCATCGTCGCATGTAATATGATTTCCGCTTTCGCTTCTTTTAGTTGTGGTATTAAACGATACGCTTCCGATTTAGGGCTGAAGAATTAGCTTGGGTTAGTTTCAGAAAAATTAAAATAGTTTTTTCCCATGGAATTCTTTGATTTAGTTACACAAATAAAAATATTAAGAGAATAATTTGAAGGGTAAATTACAACTAATATTGTGAATTATAATAATAATATTTTCACAAATATTTTAAGTTATCTTGGAGGTTTTCAGAGTTAAACTATCAAAAAACCATTTAATGTGCTTTTAAACTGTATTTAATAAAATAAACTTAATCGCCAAAATATCTTATTAGATCTCAATTTACTGTAAAAAGAAAAACCTCGAGCGTCAAATGACCTTCGAGGTTTTTAAAAATCAAATTATGGGAGATGGTTTTTAAATCTGAAGAAGTCCATCAAGCTTTTCTCTGTAAAGCTCAATGTGTTCTCAGCGAATTTCTGTGATACATCTTTTGGTATTTGGAATTTTAAGTTTTGTAATTTCAATTAGGAGATATCCTTCTTCACTGTTTTTCGTCTCTTAAAAACTTCAGGTTTAAAATGTTTCCAAATTTGATGAATGGCTAGATTGTCTTCCAACTCTGGAGTCCTAGCACAGTTTTGGATCCCTTTCTTGGTAAATTCATCATAATATTCATTGAAAATTATTGCAGTCACTCCTTTGTTCTGATATTCGGGAAGCACCCCAATCAAATAAAACAGAACGTCTTTACTGTGTTTCTTGGCATGTAAGATATGTCTGAAGCCAAATGGAAATAATTTGCCATTTGTTTTCTGTAAAGCTCTCGCAAATGAAGGCATGACAATTGCAAAGGCTATCAAATTATCATCTTTATCAACTACAAACTTGATGTATTCTGGATTTACGAAACTGATGAATTTCTTTTTAAAATATTCCTTTTGGATATCTGTAATTGCAACAAAAGAAGATAAAGCAGCGTAGGATTTATTAAAAAGATCAAACATTTTATCAACATGCGGCATGACTTCTTCAGTTTTGGTAAACTTTAAGGGTCTTAGTTGATAGCGTTTTTTGATCAGTTCTTGTGCTTTAAGAAAGAATTCTGGCTTAACATTAGAGAATGGAAAACGACTTTCAGAATATAGTTTTTCGTCTGTATAGCCTAATTCCCTAAAGTGATCGACATAATACGGATAATTGTACCAAGTAATCATGCTCCCGACAAATTCATAGCCTTCAGTCAATAGCCCCACTTTATCCAAATTTGAAAACCCTACAGGACCTTCGACATAATCCAGGTCATTTGCTTTACCGATTTCATGAACTTTCGACAATAAGGCTTTGGTGACTTCCACATCATCAATCACATCAAACCAACCAAAACGCATCTTCTTTTGTTTTTGCTGATTGACCTCTAGCCAATTGATAATTGCGGCGACTCTGCCAACGACCTCATTGTTTTTATAGGCCAAAAAGAATGTAGCCTCAGCGTCATTAAATATTGGATTTTTCTTTTTATTGAACGTATCCAATTCTTGTTTGATTATGGGCGGCACCCATTTGTCACAATCTTTATAAAGCTGAAAAGGAAATTTAACAAAGGTCTTTAAGTCCTTAGGGGAATGCACTTCTTTAATTGTAATCATAAAGTAGTCTTATAATTTGCTCTTTTTTTTTGATTTTTTATTTTTCTCAAAATCAATTTCTTTTTGTTTCTGAATTTTTCGCTCTTGAAGTCTTAACTCGTCATCAGCGGGACTACCGTTGTCAATAACTTTGTCCTTATGAAAATCCAAGCGGTAGGACATTCCGAAATTAACTCCAAAAACAGAAGGGGTATCCTTAGTATTAAATGTTAGAGCAGTGTCCAGTTGAAAATTTTTGTTCCATAGATAAGCGCCACCAAAGCGGAATAGGTTATCTGCATAAAAATCACTTTGGATACCTTGGGTTTCTCCAAAAACAACCCAATGTTCATTTAAAGAATGGGTTAAGGTAAATATGTATTGGAAATCTGAATAATCAGTACCTATGCGATCTTTGATCAAATTAATGACAAATACCCAACCGCCTGCAAAATTGTTTTGAGATATCACGGCTATTTTTGGACTGAAACCTTCAATTCCTGGACCAGTGTAAGGATTGTTTTTAGTGTCAAAATTAGCACCTGCATAAACCGCTACTGCAGGAATCAAGGATTTCCATTTGAATTGTCGGTTAGCTTTCCAGCTGTATAAATTTGGTTTTTCTTCTTTTGCATTCCGGTAAGGATCATAAATCATATACTTTGCACCCACAGTAAGGTTTTTAAAGTTAGCCCGTTTATTTTCTAGAGGAATAGAGGAGGCATTTGAAGTATAGGTATCATTTTGGTAAGTACCTTGTACGTTGATTTCAAGATCTTCAAAAAGCAGACCGTAACGTGCACCGAAATCAACCCCAAAGCCAGAAACGTCATATTTTAAAGGCGTGTGTTTTTCCTTCACAAAATAGGGTCCCGCTTCAAATTGAATAACATTGGTTCCCACCGAAAAAGCACTTTGGGATACCCCTGGTCTATTGGAATTAATGACCTCCGTATATTGACTAAAAGCGAATTGGCTGGCACTGAAAATTAAAAAGACTATGTAAAATTTGATAGGTTTCATTTTCGTAATTATTTGGTTCAAAACTACATATTTTTTTTGGTTTTGAATTGATTTTAATCATTTGAAAGCAGGAGCTTAAAATAGACGAATCAGTCCATCGTAACTGTTCAACCGCCCTAAACATGGATATTTTATGTATTATTTAAGTAATTATAACCGTTTTTCAAGACCAAGAATTGTATTTTTGGAAAAAATTTAATTTCATCATGCAAATGGCATCCTTTACTGGTTTTTTAAGAACCATTTTGATTATTTTATTGGTATGGTATGGGGCAAAAATTCTTACACGGATTTTTGCACCTTATTTTCTGCGTTATGTGTCAAAAAAGGTAGAAGAACGTTTTGGAGGACAGTTTCAACAGCAGCAACAACCAGACAGAAACCGTCCTAAAGAAGGTGAGACCGTTATAGACAAAATGCCACAACAGCACCAATCTTCCAATAAAAAAGTAGGCGAGTACGTCGATTACGAAGAAATTGATTAATTTGCCACAATTAAACAACCTCAATTCTTCATGGCATTGTCATTCAAAAAGTTCCTCCCACATCTTTTAATAGTAGTTGGTTTTATTGCACTCTCATTGGCTTATTTCAATCCTGTGTTGAGTGGAAAGCAGATTTTCCAAAGTGATATCATGCATTATATCGGGATGTCCAAACAGCAAACCGATTTTAGAGCAGCAACTGGCGAGGAAACCTATTGGACCAACAGTGCGTTCGGTGGTATGCCTACCTATCAGTTAGGAGCGAAATATCCTCACAACTATATCAAGAAATTAGATACTGCACTGCGTTTTCTGCCAAGACCGGCAGATTATCTTTTTCTTTATTTTATGGGATTTTATATCCTATTGTTAACGCTCAAAGTCGATTTTAAACTGGCGGCACTTGGTGCTTTAGCCTTTGGTTTTTCTACCTATCTTATTATTATTTTGGGGGTCGGTCATAATAGTAAAGCGCACGCTATTGCTTATATGCCTTTAGTCTTGAGCGGGATTCTGCTCGTCTTTCAAAAGAAATATATCTTCGGGTTTTTGCTAACCACAGTTGCCATGGCGCTTGAGTTAAGTGCTAACCACTATCAAATGACTTATTATTTGTTTTTGTTAGTGTTGATTTTAGGGGCGGTTTACCTTTTCGACGCTTATAAAAAGAAGCTCTTACCACATTTTTTTAAATCGGTAGGGATTATGTTTTTTGCGGTTCTCCTAGCTATCGGATTGAATGCAACTAACATTATGGCTACCCAAGAGTATGTCAAAGAAAGTACTCGTGGCAAGAGTGAATTGACCATTAATTCTGATGGGTCTCCAAAGGATGTCACTTCTGGTTTAGATAAAGATTATATTACAGAATATAGTTACGGATTTTTGGAGACCTTCAATCTTTTTATTCCCCGACTTCTAGGTGGTGGGAATGGCGAAGATGTAGGTAAGGACTCAGAAATGTATAAATTTTATACTTCAGTTGGTGCAAGTCCTGTGGAGGCCTTACGTGAAGTTAAACACATCCCAACCTATTGGGGGAAACAGCCTATTGTTGAAGCTCCAGCCTATGTTGGTGCCGCAGTGTTGTTTCTTTTTGTCTTTGGACTTTTTATGGTGAAAGGCCGATTGAAATGGTGGCTAGTAGGTGGCACGATCATGTCCTTACTATTATCCTACGGAAAGAATCTAGGGTTTTTAACTGATTTCTTTATCGATTACGTGCCGATGTATAACAAGTTTAGGGCGGTAACTTCCATTCAGGTAATTTTGGAGCTTTGTATTCCTATACTTGCGATTTTCGGGTTAGTGCGCTTGTTCAATGATTTCGAAAAAGGGGAAGAGAAACTGAGAGCCTTAAAAATTGCTACTGCAATTACCGGAGGTGTTGCCATCTTCTTTTTGCTATTTAAAGGGTCCTTTGATTTTGTTGGTATGCGAGATGGCCAATATAAGCAAGGATGGGGCGAATATGGTCAAAGTTTTATAGACGCTTTAAGAGCAGATCGAAAATCAATGTTTACCTCTGATACACTTCGTACACTCATACTCGTGCTACTTTCTGCAAGCGGAATCTGGCTGTTTTTAAAGAAAAAACTGTCTCAAAATGCGCTCATTATTGTATTTGCGGTTTTGATTCTTTTTGATTTGGTGAGTGTTGATCTTCGATATGTGAATCCAAATGATAAGGATAAGTTTGTATCAAAACTACAAATTAATAATCCATTTCCTAAGTCAGATGCGGATGTTGAGATTTTAAAGGATGTTTCACATTATAGGGTTTTAGATCTAACCGTTAATCCGATTAATAGCGCACAGGCTTCCTTTTTTCATAATTCTATTGGTGGTTATCATGCAGCAAAACCAAGACGTATTCAAGAATTGTTTAGCTATCAATTAGAGAGAAATAATTTTGAAGTTATAAATATGTTGAATGCGAAATATTTCATACAATTAAATAAAGACAACAACCCAGTTTCAATCAAAAACGCTGATGCCAACGGCAACGCGTGGTTTGTTTCCGAAATTGAAAAGGTCAACTCCGCCAATGAAGAAATGACAGCTTTAGATAGTTTGGACACCAAGATAAAAGCGGTTACAACACAAGATTTGGCTACTACGATTTTTAAAACGGACTCGACTGCAACGATTACTATTTCAGAATATCAACCCAATTACTTAAAGTATAGCTCTAACAATAGTAATGATGGATTTGCTGTCTTTTCAGAAATTTATTACGCTGATGGATGGAATGCCTATATTGATGGAAAGTTACAACCACATTACCGTGTGGATTATGTACTGAGAGGTATGCCAATTCCAAAAGGACAACATACGATTGAGTTTAAATTTGAGCCGCAGGTTATCGAAACAGGAAGTACGATTGCATTGGCGAGTTCTATTCTGTTTGGTTTATTAGTTATTGGAGGCGTCATATTTCTGCGAAGGCAGGAATCTCGTAAATCAAACGATGAAATTATCGATTAATTGGAATCTGAATATAAACCACATCTGACTTAGATTAATAAGATTAGTTTCTCTGATTCTAAAGGATTTCCACTTTCGTGGGAATAATATTATGCAAAAAAAAGTACTCATCATCACGTATTACTGGCCACCTGCGGGAGGTCCTGGAGTGCAGCGTTGGTTGAAATTCGTGAAATATCTTCCAAATTATGGGATTCATCCCGTCGTTTATGTTCCTGAAAACCCGAGTTATCCAATGCTTGAT
Organism: Gelidibacter sp.; assembly: GCF_053579655.1. NCBI lineage: Bacteria > Pseudomonadati > Bacteroidota > Flavobacteriia > Flavobacteriales > Flavobacteriaceae > Gelidibacter > Gelidibacter sp. Next base: position 51,691 of record NZ_JBMDWE010000013.1, read on the forward strand.
GACACCTTGATGACTGAGGTTCCTAAGGATGTTACCATTTTGAAGCAACCTATCAAGGAACCTTATAGATTCGCTGAGTTTTTATCTAAAAAATCATCTAAAACCATTAGTTCTGGGGTTATTCCGAAGGAACAGAAACAAAGTCTCATTCAGCAACTGATGCTCTATGTCAGAGGAAATTATTTTATTCCAGATGCTCGAAAGGCTTGGGTAAAACCTTCGGTCCGTTATTTGTCGGAGTATATTCAAAAGGAAAATATAAAAATTGTCATTACTACAGGACCGCCGCACAGCCTGCATTTGATTGGTTTACATTTAAAAGCGCAATTAGGGATTAAATGGATTGCTGACTTTAGAGATCCATGGACGACTATTGGCTATCACAAAAAACTGAAATTGAGTGCCAATGCAGCCAAAAAGCATGAGGATTTGGAAGTCAAAGTGCTTACAACTGCAGATCATATTATTGTAACGAGTGAAAATACAAAAAAAGAATTTGCCACAAAATCGAAGCAATCCATTAGCATAATTACCAATGGCTACGACTATCAGCAACTTCCAAAAACAATCAAAGATCAAAAGTTTTCTGTGGCACATATTGGATCCTTATTGTCTGAACGTAATCCAAAGCTATTATGGAAAGTGTTGGGCGAACTTATCCAAGAAAATGAAGATTTTAGTCAGGAGTTCGTCTTAAGATTGATTGGTGTGGTTAGTGATGATGTGCTCAATGAAATCAATAAGTTTATTCCGGCAAAAAATATAGATATCGTCGGTTATGTCAGTCATAAAGAGGCCTTGATGTATCAGCGACAGTCACAAGTATTATTGATGATTGAAATCGATTCTGAGGAAACCAAAGCCATTATTCCTGGAAAACTATTTGAGTATATGGTTGCAGAAATGCCTATTATATCATTGGGTCCAAAAGGTTCAGATGTTGAAAATATTATAAAATCGACCAACACAGGCCGCTATTTTTATTACGATGCTGAAGCAGAATTAAAGGAACATTTACGGTCTTGTTTCTCGAATTTTAAGAATGCGACATTGTTTTCATATCCTATTGGATTGCAACAGTACAGCAGAAAGTCGCTGACCAAAAAATTGGCAGATCTGATCACAAACTTGTCTTAATCCTCAAAATTCTTATCTTCGGGTTTTAAACCTCTATGGGAATAATCATTAGCCAATCTTTTAAGAACACGATTACCACATACTTAGGCTTTGCCATAGGTGCTTTGAATACCTTGTATTTGTATGTGTTCTTTATTTCGGATGTGCATTATGGTTTAATTTCCTTTATGTTGTCAACCGCCAATATTATGATGCCTTTATTGGCATTTGGAGTTCACAACACCATCATTAAGTTTTATACCACATTCAAAACCAAAAATTCGCTCAATAGTTTTTTGACCTTGATGCTTTTTTTGCCATTGGCGCTCATCATTCCGACAGGGTTAATTGGGATTTTTGCTTATGATGCCATTGCTGGCGCCTTGTCACAAAAAAATGCTATTATTGGAGATTATGTCTGGTACATTTATTTTGCGGCCATTGCTATGGCCTATTTTGAAGTCTTTTTTGCGTGGTCAAAAACCCAAATGCAGACGGTTTTTGGGAACTTCATGAAGGAAGTATTTCCGCGGATTGGCGTAACGGTATTGCTCTTTTGTGTTTATTTCGAATGGTTTTCAGTGGAAACCTATATTGCTGGCGTGGTTGGCATCTACGGATTACGGATGTTAATTATGATGTTTTATGCATTTACGATCCGTTTGCCTGTCTTTAAATTTAATAAGGTGGACCGATTGAGTTCTATTCTAAAATATTCTTTTTTGATTATTATCGCTGGATCTATTGCCACGGTTATTTTAGACATTGATAGCTTTATGTTAGGACTTTACATTCCTATCGAAAAGGTCGCCTATTATGGGGTGGCGATCTACATTGCAACAGTTATCGTAGTGCCATCAAGAGCAATGCAGCAGATTCTACAACCATTGACGGCAAAATACTTGAATGAGAATAATAAAGGGGCTCTTGAGGATTTATACGTCAGAAGTTCGCAAACCTTATTCATTATTGGAGGCCTTATTTTCCTGTTGATTGTATTGAATATCAATTCACTTTATGAAACGATTCCGCCACAATTCAGCGGCGGACTTTATGTTGTTTTTTTGGTGAGTATGGCTAAACTTTATGATTGTTTGATGGGATGTAACAATGTCATCTTATTTAATAGCGATTATTATAGGATAGTGTTATTATTTGGTGTGATTTTGACTATTTTGACCATCGGATTGAATATGATTTTTATTCCGATGTATGGCATCAATGGTTCGGCATTTGCGACATTTTTGGCCGTTACTTTCTATAATTCCATTAAAATCTACTTCGTAAAGCGCAAGTTTAATATGATGCCTTTTACCATGGATACGGGAAAGGCCAGTCTATTAATCATTGTGTTGATCGGTGCTTTCTACTTTTGGGAGTTTCCATTTCATCCGTTGGTAAATATTGCGTTAAAATCAATATTGGTTACCTTAGTGTACGTAGGGTTCGTTTTTAACATGAATGTTTCAGAAGATATTAGCGCGATGTTGCGAAAGTATTTGCGGCTGAAGTAGTTTTTCAGTCGGCAGTTTTCAGTCTCATTCCTCAGTCTTCAGTCTCAGTTTCAGTCTTCAGCTGGCAGTTTAAGTCCTCATTTTTGGTTCGTTATTAAAAGAGGACTCCGTGCGACTCTGTGTTACAGTCCTTTTTGAAAAAGGAAAATCCCGCAAGGTGCTTTGAGGCATACTACTTGCAGGACTTAACCAACCAAACTTTATAACTTATAAACTCCCTCTACTTTGTCTGGATGTTGATCTTGACGATGAACCCTGACTATTCGTTTGAGGGCTTGTGCTATTACTATTTTGAGCTGCGCTGGTTTTACTACTAGCGCTTCGCTCGACATTAGATGTGCGAGATTGTACAGTATTTGGTTTTCTTTGATCTGAATTTTTATTAACATTGGCAGATCTTGATGGCGCCGATCTTACAGTCTGTTCTCGTGCACTTGTTTGATTTGAAGCCGTTTCGTAAGTTCTACTTGTTCTCATATTTCGACCTGAATTAACTGCTTCAGTACTTCTAGAACTGTTTAAATTTGAACTTCGGGCATTGTTTCTGTTCGGTTGTTCTCTGTTTTGCATTGCATTTTGATTTGCATCTCTCCCAGAAGCTTCTCTATTAACAGTCCGCGAACTCCCATGGTTAACGATTGAACTTTCAATATTTCTTCTATTGCCATTAACCTCACGTGACGCTGAACCTGACCCTCTCGAAGTTGCAGCATTACTGCGTCGTGGTGTAGATTCCTGACGGTAACGATCACTTGCACTATTGTTCGTTGCTACCGTATTTCTTCTTCCAGAATTAACAGATTTTTGAGGACGTGGTGAATATCTCACTGGTTCTCTGTAATTATTGACATACGGTCTGTAGTAGTGATATCTTACAGGTTTGTAATATTGTCTATAAGGTTTTGCGTATACTACGCGATATTCATAGACCGGAATCGTGTAATAACGATGCCATGGTCGGTAAATATAAGCTCTGTTATATACGTTGATATAGCCTGAATAATGTGTGAATCGGTGATGATTGTCATAATAAACATATAAACCGCCTACACGATTGACGCGTCCATAATTGTTATAATTAATATTGACGTTTCCTGCTTGTGTAATTCGTCCATAATAATCATAATAGATGGGTGTGTTTTCAATTTGTATTATGGCACCATAATCATCATACTGTACATACGGACTGTAGTCATAGCCTGTGTTGAAGCTGAAGGAGACATTAGGTGTGTTGATGGATACGCCTGCTCTAGGACCAAAATCTGGCACATAAAAATCGAATTGGCCATCAGGGAATACAGAAAACTCAATACCACCCTCTGTGAAAATAAATGAATTACCATAGCCATTATTAGGGCCGTTTTGGAATGAATTGTCTCTAATGACGTCGGTGGTTTTTGCATTTACCGCTGTCCCAATGAGGAGCACTGCAGTAAAAAATAGGGCTAATTTTTTCATGAGTTTTTATTTTTTGTTCAACATGTTTGACAGGATACAAACAATGTGCCAAAAAGTTAGGGTAGAGGGTTTTGCCATGATTATGAATAGGTTAATTATTTATTGCTTTTGAAAATCAATAAAATTTCTTCCGGAACAAATGCTTTTATGAAGGAAGATAATTTCGAGTCTTAAATTGCATTCGACAAAACTTCAATTTAGATCTTGTAATGAAATTTATAAGGAGTAATGAAAAGTATATGATTTGACCATTTAAATCTCATAAAAATACGGAGTTCAATGAATGTATTTGTTGAATTTTTACTTAAAATTAAGTAAAGCAAAAAAGTTAAATCTGTTGCTTAGTAGATTATATAAATTTTAAAACTTTATAAGAATCAAATTTAAATTATATTATTTGTATAAAATAACTCTGATTGTCGTAATAAATAATTGACTGTTAGCATTATAAAGATGAAGCAGCGGCTTTAAAATTAATTGTAGATATTTTCTGATGCCGAATGTTTATTACATATCTTTTCCGGCTCAACGCGAAGTCTAAATATTTAGACTTTTTTAATATCATTCTATGGATTTTACCAATCCCCTTGTATATGGGGTTCCTTGCTTTTTAGGCTTAATATTATTAGAACTTACTTATAGTAAAACACATGATCATAAAGACCTTTACAACTGGCGAGATCTATTTTCGAGTATTGGGATGGGTGTTGGGTCAACGCTTATAGCACCGCTGGTTAAAACCGTAACCATTATTCTCCTTTTTAGTTTTGTTTATGATCTGTTTAATCCTTTAGTAGACGGGGTGCGAATGAATATCATGGGTTATGAATCTTTTGGATATGCCTGGTATATTTGGATACTTTGTATGTTGTGTGATGATTTTGCCTATTATTGGTTTCATCGTCAAAACCATATGGTTCGATTTTTTTGGGCCGCACATATTGTGCATCATTCTTCCGATAATTTTAATTTGGGTACAGCGGTCAGAAATGGGTGGTTTACTATTTTTTACAAACCCTTGTTTTATGTTTGGATTGTAGCGATCGGTTTTCCACCAGAAATGCTTGTGGTATGTTTAGGGATCGAGGCGCTTTGGCAATTTCAGTTGCATACGGTATTTATTCCGAAATTGGGTTTTATAGATAAAATTTTGAACACCCATACCATGCATCAGGTGCATCATGCTTGTAATCTGGAGTATATGGATAAAAATCATGGCGGAATTCTAAATGTGTTTGATAAAATTTTTGGAACCTGGCAACCACTTGACGAATCTATTGAAATTTCTTATGGTGTCACAAGTCCGCCGGAATCTTTTAATCTGTGGGTCATTTTGACTCATGAATATGCTGATATTTGGCGTGATGTCAAGAAGTCAAAAAATCTAAAGCACAAGTTTATGTATGTTTTTGGACCTCCTGGATGGAGTCATGACGGCAGTTCAAAAACAGTAAAACAGATGCGAAAGGAAATAGCCTTAGAAGAACTTAATGCATCAAAACAAAACATCCCAAAGCCTTTGGGGAAAGAACTTCGGGATGATGTCTATACTTCAGGAATCAAAGTATAGGTTCAATTCATAAAGAAAAATCAAGTTGGTAGCTTAATATTATCGTCCAACCTTCTTTTGTTTTTTATCAGCGCTGCCTTGTTTATAATAGTAGTAGTCCTTGTGATTGGCATAGTCTTTATAATTTGGGTTTGAGTGGACAGATGAATAGCGTGGTCCATATTGATAATTCCTGTTAGCCTCATGCACGGTGCCACGAGTGCTGATTATTTCGTCCCAACGATTATATTTCACTTTGAGTCCACCTACTTTGGATAATTTACCATCATCATAGTTCATTTTTATGGAGCCCAAGCGTTTGATTCTACCATGCTTATCATATTCGACAGCCACATTACCAATGCGTTTGACCATACCATTATAATTATGTTCGATGGTTACGCGGTTGACTATCGATTTTCCATAATATCTAACATTTATGGTTTTAGATCCACCTTGATCGGTATTCATTGAACTTCGGCGAGAGTTTGTTGACTGATTATTCAAATGTGTATTAAAATCAAAACTTCCGTCAGGGAAAATTAGGAACTCAACACCTTGCTCTATAAACATGATCGGTTCAACATATCGGTAACGTGCTTTATTTGTAAAATCATCGCCTTGTGGTGCAAAGTTGGTGTTTGATGCTGATATTGATGTCAATCCTATTAACACCATCGCATTAAAAAGTAATTGCTTTTTCATAATTAAAGGATTTAAGATGGTGCCTACTCATTAGCTTTTCGGCTTACGCTATATGATGAAACCTTTTCAAATTGCATGCCAAAAATGTTAAAACACTTGTTGTGAGGCGCTTGAGCTTTGTGCTGTCACAGGCTTCGCGTAAAACAGTTAACTTAAATAAGTATTAAATAAGTTAAGGAGAAATGATGTTGAAGTTGTGGCTTACAAATCGCACTTTTGAAACAATTGTATACAAGACAAAACTATTTATGGAACTTCATTACTTTTATATCCATTAATTATTTACTAATGCGAAGATCACTGACCGATTGCCAGAATTGTTCCCAGCGCTTTGAAGCTCATTATCCGTTTTGTCCATATTGCGGAATGAAATCAAAGGCTGAACTCACATTAGGTGTACTTTTCAATAATACTATCAGTAATTATTTTTCTGTGGATGCCCGGTTTTTTAAGAGTTTTATCCCGCTCATGTTCAGGCCAGGCTATCTCGCAAAACAGTTTGTTGAAGGCCGGCGATTATTGTATTTGCATCCTGCTCAGATTTATTTATTTATCTCAGTAGTGTTTTTCTTTTTGTTTTCATTTATCAGTCGCAAACAAGCAGAAACTTTCGATAGCGCTCTAAAGCATGATATTGAGCAAAGTCACATCTTTTTGGATTCTATAAAACAGAAAAAAAAGGATTCACTTGCTATAACATCGATAAATCAACAAGTTAAGGAATATGATTCCAAATCGGTTAATAATGAGAAACAACCTAAGGCTCAAATAGGCATGGGGCGACATTACCAATCTAATCCAAATTCGGCAGTTAAGTTTGATTTTAATGAGTTTGAAATAGATTCAATGATTCAGGTCGGCGCTTCTGATCAGGAAATATATCGAAAAATGGGAATGAAGGATGACGATAGCTATGTGGTTAAACGTGTTTTCAAACAGATTCTAAAATTTTTAAAGAGTAAAAGTGTAGGCTCTATTTTGCAAGCTTTTTATGACAGTATACCGCTGGCAATGTTTATATTATTACCAATTTTCGCTCTCATTTTGAAACTTTTCTATTTTAGAAAAGGGAGGTTCGCTTATCATCTGGTGTTTACTTTTTACTTTTTCGCCTTTCTATTTGCACTATTCAGCTTATTGGTTATAGCGAATTTAATATGGAAAAATATCCCAGGATGGATTATGGCGTTAGTTATGCTTTCTTCATTTATCTATTTGTTTTTGGGCGTAAAGCATTTTTATAAACAAGGATACCTTCGGAGTTTTATAAAAAGTAGTGCAGTGACCTTTTTGTTTTTGTTAATTGTATTGCCATTTTCTTTCGCTATTATGGGATTGGTAGCGTTTTTGTTTTATTGAGAAGAATAAAAGCTTGAAGCACGGAGTTGGAAGCTCGAAGAATGAAGATGGTAGTTATAAATGCTCTCGCAAAGGCGCAGAGGCGCAGAGAATGACGGATTATTCAAACTACATGAATCCCTCCGCAGAATCTGAATAGGCAGAAACTACAACCTACAAACTGCCAACTGCCAACTGCCAACTGCCAACTGAAGACTGCCAACTGAATACTGAACCCTAAATCTTCTCCTTCAAATATTTCCCAATCACAGAGTTTTTATTCTTAACCAATTCTTCAGGCGTGCCCACAGCAATTAATTTTCCGCCACGTTCGCCACCTTCAGGACCTAAATCAATAATATAATCCGCACATTTGATCAATTCGAGATTATGCTCAACAACAATAATGGAATGCCCTTGAGCAATCAGCGCTTGAAAAGATTTTAAAAGTTTTTTAATATCATGAAAATGCAAACCTGTCGTTGGTTCATCAAAAATGAAAAGTGCATTATCTCTTCTAGAACCTTTTCCTAAAAACGTGGCCAACTTAATACGCTGTGCTTCACCACCAGAAAGTGTTGAGGAACTTTGACCTAAAGTTACATAGCCCAATCCTACATCTTGTAACGGTTGTAATTTACTTTGAATTTTACTCTGGTCGTGTTTTTCAAAAAAAGCAATGGCATCATCAATAGTCATGGAGAGAACGTCATCAATATTTTTATCTTCAAAAGTGACTTCCAAAACTTCTTTTTTGAATCGTTTGCCGTTACAGGCTTCACAAGTTAAGTGCACATCGGCCATAAACTGCATTTCAATGGTCACTTCGCCATCGCCTTTACAGGTTTCACAACGACCGCCATCCACGTTAAAACTGAAGTGTTTAGCTTGATAGTTTCTTATTTTGCTCAATTTCTGATTGGCGTAAAGCGCTCTGATATCATCATAAGCTTTTACATAAGTCACCGGATTGGAACGTGAAGAACGTCCAATGGGGTTCTGGTCTACAAACTCAATATGCTTAATGTTCGTAAAGTTTCCTTTCAGTTCGGTAAACTGTCCGGCTTTATCTCCAAAGCCAGTCAGCTGTTTTTGAATTGCGGGATAGAGAATCTTTTTGACCAAAGTACTTTTACCGCTCCCAGAAACACCGGTCACGACCGTTAACATTTCTAAAGGAAAAGTCACATCAATATTCTGTAAATTATGTTCTCTGGCACCGATGATTTCAATTTGATATTTAGACGTACGACGCTTTTTAGGCACCTCAATTTTGAGTTTGCCGTTTAAATATTGAGCGGTCAACGAGTTCGATTTCAGAATATCTGCATAGCTTCCTGTGGCTACAACTTCGCCACCCAGGGTGCCAGCTTCCGGACCAATATCAATAATTTCGTCAGAGGCTTGCATGATATCTTCATCATGTTCCACCACAATAACCGTGTTGCCCAAATCGCGCAGGGCTTTAAGAACCGTGATAAGTTTTTCAGTATCTTTAGGATGCAGGCCAATACTCGGCTCATCCAGAATGTACATGGAACCCACTAAGCTGCTGCCTAAGGAAGTCGCTAAGTTGATACGCTGACTTTCGCCACCGGATAAAGTGTTCGACTTTCGGTTGAGGGTCAAATAATCAAGACCGACATTAAATAAGAAAGACAATCTATTTGTGATTTCTTTCAACAAGCGCTTAGCAATGGTTGTATCATATTCGTTCAGCTCCAGTTGATTAAAAAACTCGGCCAATTTATCTAAAGGCATGGTTACCAAATCCGTAATGGTAACGCCGTCAATTTTCACATAATTGGCTTCAGGTCGTAAACGTTTGCCGTGACAGGCGCTACATTTGGTTTTTCCTCTATAACGGGAAAGCATGACCCGATTCTGAATTTTATAAGCTTTTGACTCTAATTCAGCAAAGAAATCGTCCAAACCTGTAAAGTAGGCGTTGCCATCCCAAATGAGTTGTTTTTGATCATCCGATAATTGAAAATAAGGTTTGTGGATCGGGAAATCAAACTTATGAGAGTTATTGACCAATTGATCTCTAAACCAGCCCATGGTTTCACCTCGCCAAGGAAAGATGGCGTTTTCGTAAATAGAAAGTGCGGTATTTGGAATGATGAGTTCTTCATCAATGCCAATCACATCGCCATAACCTTCACATTTATGACAAGCTCCGTAAGGATTGTTAAAACTGAACAAATGGACGTTTGGCTCCAAAAAGGTCATGCCGTCCAATTCGAATTTATTGTTGAAAATGGTCTGGTTATGATCGGAAAGTGATTCGATGATGGTCGTGCCTTTCCCTTCAAAAAACGAGGTTTCAATAGCGTCCGCCAATCTATTATAAAAATCATCTTCGTGTTTGACGACAATTCTGTCCACCACTAAAAAGATGTTTTTTTCAATGCTTTTTTCGATCGCATCTTCAATCCGAAGGACTTCATTTTTATAGTGTACTCTTGCGTATCCTTGTTGTTGGAGCACTTTTAGTTTGTCGGTCATCGTACGGCCTTCCTCTAAAATAATAGGAGCGAGGAGCAATAGCTTTTCACCTTCTTCAAAGGATTTGACCAAATTTAAAACATCTGCAGTGGTATGTTTTTTGACCAAATTGCCCGAAATAGGCGAGTAGGTTTTCCCGATTCGGGCAAACAGCAATTTTAGGTAATCGTATATTTCGGTTGTCGTGCCAACTGTAGATCGTGGATTGGTAGAATTGACTTTTTGTTCGATGGCAATGGCTGGAGCAATCCCTTTAATGTAATCGACTTTTGGCTTGTTGAGGCGTCCCAAAAACTGACGCGCATAGCTCGATAAACTTTCCACATAACGTCTTTGACCTTCAGCATATAAAGTGTCGAAAGCCAAACTCGACTTTCCAGAACCTGATAATCCGGTTATAACCACCAATTTATTGCGCGGAATCACCACATCTATATTTTTTAGATTGTGAAGATTAGCACCTTTAATGATAATATTTTGTTTTGGATTTACTTCGGAAAGGTTAATGTTCATGGTCATTAAAGCATATAAGAATGCAAAGATACTACAACTAACGCTGTAGTGAAAAGAAGTTATTGTGCAATAAAATGTTAAAATTTCGGTCTGTTTTTTGCTTTATAGGAATATATGTTGTTATATTTGACCCAAATAACTTAAACAAAGCAGCCTATACCATAATATTACTTTAAAAAGATTAACCCCAAGCTCGGAACTATTCCAAGCATAAAAGTAATAATTATGAAGGACGAACTTATCGCAGACGCTGTTTTAGTGAGCAATTACGTTAAAGGAGACGAAGGTGCTCTTTCTATATTGATCACCAGACACAAGCAAAAAATCTATAGTTTTATCTACTCTAAAGTTTATGATAGAGATCTTACCGAAGATATCTTTCAGGATACATTTATCAAGGTTATCCGTACGCTCAAATTAGGAAAATACAATGAAGAAGGTAAGTTTTTACCTTGGGTTATGCGGATCTCACATAACTTAATCATTGATCACTTCCGAAAAAGTAAGCGCATGCCAAAGTTTGATAATGCTGGAGAATTCAGTATTTTTTCAGTGCTTAGTGATTCGTCATTAGATGCTGAAAAGGGAATGATCAAAGAGCAGATTGAATCTGATTTGAGACGATTGATCGAAGAATTACCAGAGGATCAAAAAAATGTATTGGTCATGCGGATGTATAATGATATGAGTTTTAAGGAGATATCTGATAAAACTGGCGTAAGTATCAATACGGCTTTAGGCAGAATGCGATACGCGTTAATCAATTTGAGAAAGGTTATTGAGGAAAAAAGTATAATTCTTACAAATTGATGTAATAAACGTGGTTTTGTTGCGTTAATAGGGTTGTAATCACATATAAAATCCCTAATAATGGCAAAACTTTACTCTAAATGTCCTCAAAAAAACGACAATCTAAATCCAAAAGATGAAACCGTTGATTTGCTTTTGAATTATTCCAAGGCTCTTAGTATTCTACGTTGGAATGACAGAAAGTTTGAATTAATTTTAAACTAAGACTAAAAAAGTCCCGACAACTAATTTGTTGGGACTTTTATATTTCTGCGAAAGTAGGAATCCCTGTGGTTGCTTAAAGTTAATCCAATAGAATTGGGATGGCTAATTTTATAAATTTTGAGGCGCTAAAATTCCGATCTTTAATTCAAAATCACTTCTTTTTAGCATAGTATTCTTTTAAAACACTTGCGCGTCCAATGGTTTTTGTGATAATATCTTTTTCCAAATCCCAACCGCGAGCGGGAGAATATTCCCTGCCATACCATATCATCTGTAAGTGCAAATCGTTCCAAGTTTCTTCAGGAAAAATACGTTTGGCATCTCTTTCAGTTTGCACCACATTTTTACCATTGGTCAAATTCCAACGGTACATCAATCGGTGGATATGGGTATCCACAGGAAACGCTGGAATTCCGAAGGCCTGAGACATTACGACCGCTGCCGTTTTGTGTCCAACAGCGGGTAGTTCTTCCAATTCCTCATAAGTTTTAGGCACTTGTCCGTTATGTTTATCGATCAAAATGTGTGATAATCCATGGATACCTTTGCTTTTCATTGGCGATAAGCCGACAGGTCTGATAATGTCTCTGATTTCTTCAACCGAGAGTTTAATCATGTCGTAGGGATTATCAGCTATTGCAAAAAGCAGTGGTGTAATTTGATTGACACGTACATCTGTACATTGTGCAGACATCAAAACAGCAATCAAAAGGGTATAAGGATCTTTATGGTCGAGAGGTACGGGAATTGTTGGATACAGTTGCTTTAACGTATTTATAACAAAATCTACCTTTTCTTGTTTGGTCATAAGTTGTATTTTTACAAATATCAAATTAAAAACAGTTATGACCAAATTAAAAGCAGGAGACAATGCTCCAAGTTTTTCAGCAAAAGACGAACAAGGAAATACCATTTCTTTGTCAGATTATAAAGGAAAAAAATTAGTGATTTTCTTCTATCCGAAAGCCAGCACCCCAACGTGCACCACTGAAGCTTGTAATCTTAGGGATAACTACGAAGATTTAAAAGCTAAAGGTTATGAAATATTAGGCGTCAGCGCTGATAGCGCCAAGCGACAAGCGAACTTTAAAGAAAAATATAAATTCCCATATCCATTATTGGCCGATGAAGACAAGGAAGTCCTTAAGGCTTTTGATGTTTGGGGCGAAAAGAAATTTATGGGACGTACCTTTGATGGGATTCATCGGGTAACTTTTGTGATTGATGAAAATGGTATTATCGTAAAAGTGATCGATAATGTAAAAGCCAAAATACATGCTGAGCAAATTTTGGAATAAATAGTTGATTCCAAAAAACGCATAAAAAAAGACCTTAGCGATTTAAACTAAGGTCTTTTTCTATTGTATTTTATTATTGATTGCGAATAACTTCTTTTGCCTCATAGCCAAATAGGCGTTTTTCCTTGATAATTTTTGAAACTCCAGGAGGTAACATTTCTTCCCAGCCCTCATCGCCATCAGTTATCGATTTGAGAACTGATCTTGAGAAAATGGTAAGGATTGACGGATCAAAATCTGTGATGTCCACCACTTTTCCGTTGTACTTGAAGAATTTATACAATTCCTTCATTCGAGGATGTACTTTTAAGGTTTCACTATCCATGATTGCAGCGTCTTCATTCAGCATTGGATAGAGATACACACGTAAATCCTTGAAAAATAGTTTTCCGAAAGCTTCTAAAATGCCGCCGCTTAAATGACGGTAATATTTCTCGTCAAAAATATCCACTAAGTTATTGACGCCCATGGATAATCCCATTCTGTTTTTAGAATATTGGGAGAAATACTCGACCAATTTGTAATACTCCTGAAAGTTGGAAATTAAAACGGTATGACCCAAAGAGCATAGCAATCTTGCTCGGTCCATGAAATCCTGCTCATCAATTTCGCCTTCAGCTCTTAAATTGGAAAGGGTAATCTCAAAAACAACTTGAGTATTGTTAGGATCGACTTTGTTTTCTTTAATAAACATGTCGTAAGATTTCTGAAACATGTCAATATTTACCTTGGTTACAGGTCTGAAACTACCGCGTAATGCCAAAATATTTTTCTTATAAAGAATTTTTGCAGGAAGCACGTTATTGCCATCAGGAGCAAACATAACCGCATCGGTCATGTTGTTTTTAACCAATTGTAAGCTCATCAGTCGATTATCAACATTTTCAAATACAGGACCTGAAAAGTTAATCGTATCAATTTCAATTTGATCCTGATCTAAATGATCATATAAGTAACGTAATAGTTTTTTAGGCTCATTGTACTTATAATAAGCGCCATAAATGAGGTTTGTTCCTAAAATACCAAGGGTTTCTTGTTGTAAACGTGCATCATTTTCTCTAAAACGCAAATGCAGAATGATTTCGTTATAAGGTTTGTCTTGGTCAATTTGATAGCGGATACCTACCCAGCCATGGCCTTTGTATTGTTTGGCAAAGTCAATGGTGGTCACGGTATTAGCGTAAGAAAAGAACATTTTATTGGGATGTTTATCTCTTGAAAGACGTTCTTCAATTAAGTTTATTTCATGAGATAACATTTTTCTCAAACGCGCTTCGGTCACATACCGTCCATCTTCTTCTGCGCCATAAATTGCATCGCTAAAATCTTTATCATATGCAGACATTGCCTTAGCAATAGTGTTAGAACCACCGCCCGCTCTAAAGAACTGTCTAACAGTCTCTTGTCCTGCCCCAATTTCAGCAAAGGTACCGTAAATATTCTCATTAAGATTAATACGAAGTGCTTTTGTCTTTAACGACGGAATATCTTCAAATTCCCTGTCGCCTTTTAAGGTGATCTCCATGTTGTAGATTGAGTTTTTGTCAACGACAAAGGTACCTAATTGCTATCTCAAACAAAAAATTAAACCTACTTTTGTTCTAAACAAAGCACCTTTGAAAATTACATTTTTAGGAACAGGTACATCTCAAGGAATTCCAGTGATAGGAAGCAGTCATCCTGTATGTTTAAGTGAGGATCCAAAAGACAAACGTCTTCGGGTTTCAGTGTTGGTCGAATGGAATGATTATACCTATGTCATCGATTGCGGTCCTGATTTTAGGCAACAAATGCTGAGTTCCAAATGTATCAAATTAGACGGTGTTGTTTTCACCCACGAACATGCCGATCATACGGCTGGTTTGGATGATATTAGACCGTTTTATTTTAAGCAGGGCGATATTCCTATTTATGCGCACATACGTGTTTTAAAAGCGCTTAAGAAGCGATTTGATTATATTTTTGAAACTGATAACAAATATGCAGGTGCACCAGGCGTAATGCCGATCCGAATTGAGAACAAACCCTTTAAACTAGGGGATTTAGAAGTGATGCCAATTAATGGATTGCACTATAAGTTACAGGTTTTTGGATTCAGATTTGGAGATTTTGCCTATTTGACGGATATGAAAACGATTGAAAAATCTGAAGTTAAAAAACTAAAAGGTGTCAAGGTGCTTGTTGTGAATGCTTTAAGAGAGGTTGAGCATATTTCGCATTTCAACTTAAAAGAGGCGCTTGCACTGATAAATGAAGTGAAACCGGAACGAGCCTATTTGACACACATCAGCCATATGCTGGGATTTCATGAGGAAGTGCAAAAGAAACTTCCTGAAAATGTCTTTTTGGCTTATGATAATTTGGTAATAAACCTATAAAATTTTATGAAAGGAAAACTCTTTATGTACGCATTTGTATTTGCGTTTTTATTAATCGTATTTCAATATGTGAATTCAAAAAACATCTTTGAAACTTATCAAGAGAAAATGACGAAGCACATCGAAAGAGAGCAAGTGCTGAAAGATTCTATACGAAAATTGAATAGAGAATTAAAGGAACTGAAGGATCAGCTTGAGATGGAGTAGAGGACGAAGAAATTGAAATTGAAATTGAAGTGGAAGTTGAAGTTGCCTGCCCGTACGTAGCTTTAGCAAAGTCGAAAATTCTAACACTAAACTTTTTATTTTAAATCATTGATGTCCGATTAAAACTTGCAGTATTTCGCGTAACCTTTTGTATATAGCGATTTTTAAAGTTTTCTTCAACTATGGGCTTCATTTGTTTTTTATTAGAAACGTTTATAAAATATGAGAATTTAGTTCGAGTCTTAAATTATATGCCCCATGCTTTCAGTGCTTTACGACACGAGTCTATATTCTAGGTTCTATCAACGCAGTGGTCTTGGTTCTTTTACTGAACAATAGTGATTTTAAATTTGGAGTAAGAATATTTAAGACAAAGTAATCTTAAATTTTATATACAAACTCCTCAACTAAAAAACTCAAAAATCAGAATTGAAGTTCCAACTTTTGAGTTTATATTTTTGACTCATAATCTTTTCTAAAGAGATTACTTCTCCAAACGCTTATTCAACCAACTTCTGAATTCATAAAAGTTTTGAGGCGCAACGCCGTGGCCCGTAGGAAATTCATGGTAGGTATTTTTAATGGATAGCGCATTTAAAAACTGAGGCACTTTCCGTGCCCATTCTACGGGTATCACTTGGTCAACACTGCCGTGCGAGCAATAAAATGCTAATTTAGAATAGTCCTTGGTTTCAAGTTCATCTGGAAGCATGTCAGGACTGATATAACCGCTTAGTGCGATGATGTTTCTGACTTTTTCAGGATAGGTTAGCGCGACGGCATAACTCAAAATGGTACCTTGACTAAAACCTAAAAGTGTAACGTTTTCTTTATTAATAGGATAAGTTTCTTTGACTTCATCGATAAATTTGGCAATCAAATCGCGTGACTTTATTGCTTGCTCATTGTCATTCCATTTGTTCATTTCGGCATCGAAATTAATCGCGTACCATGCATTTCCGTAAGGTTGCATGGGGTAGGGCGCTCGTGTTGAAATAATGAATAATTCCTCTGGCAATTCAGAAGCAAAACCAAAGAGATCGTTTTCATCACTGCCATAACCATGAAACATGATGAGGACAGGTGCATTTTCTTTTAAAGTTGAAGGTCTTGTGATATGATGTAAAGAAAGTTTAGACATTACTAATTGATATTTTTAAACCATTCTTGGAATTTTTCTCCAAAAACGGGAATGGGTTTATATTGTTCTTTTATGGCAGAATAGATTGCCAGTACCCAGCCTGTAAAAGTGATGATCCAAAAGGCTGTGCCTAAAAGACTGTTGACATATTGTTCTACCAAATTTGAAAAAACCAACATGATCATCAATCCAAACATCTGCCGAATGTGGAATAAGGTAAATTGATTTCGTTTTTCTAAATTCATGATGATGGCTATAATTAATCCTACAAAAGTTATATAACTTATGATGGCCAATTTTTTGCCCTCTTTAATTGTGGAGTCTTGCATATTAATTTAAAACCAATTGATTGTTTGAAAAGATACCGTAAACCTTACCTTTTAGTGGATAGTTTTCAAAGATGGCATTTTTTGAGCTAGAAAGGATCATCTCTTTATTGAATGTGTAATTTTCATTAGGATTGAACAGGGTCAGCTTTGCGTTTTTACCAACGGCAATTGACGTGGGGTCAATCCCAAAACGCTCTTTGCCTTTAGTTAACAAATCGATTGTTTTCTTTATGGTAAAAACGGTGTTTAAAGCGCCGAATGCTGTTTCCAAACCTATGCTGCCATACATGGCGTAATCAAACTCTATTTTTTTGTGTTCAATATCGATGGGGTTATGGTCGCTCGTTACCATATCGATGGTGCCGTCCTTAAGGCCTTCAATAAGTGCAACACAATCGGACTGTGTTCTTAAAGGTGGTAAAACCTTAAAGCGTGTATCAAACGTTGATAAAACATCATCTGTCAGTATTAAATTATGAATAGCTACGCTACAGCTGACATCCAGTTTTTTAGCTTTTGCAGTTCTAATCAATTCTACTGATTTGGCAGAAGAAATAGTAGGAATATGCAATTTTCCACCCGTATATTCCAATAAAAACAAATCGCGAACAATCTGTAATTCTTCAGCAAGTGTCGGATTTCCTTTAAGGCCTAACGAGGTGCTCATAACGTTTTCATTGACCACACCTAGTCCAGAAATTTTAGATTCCTGCGGAAACGAATAAATCAAGCCTCCGAAATTACTGGCGTATTGCAAGGCCAGTTTCATTAAATTTGGATTCCTGATAGGTTTTTGATAATCGTAATAAGCGATGACCCCTGCGTTTTTCATGTCGAACAGTTCGGCCAAATCCTCGCCTTCACTGTGTTTTGTTAAGGCACCAATAGGATATAAATTAACAGGATTGCCTTGTGCTTTGCTTTTTAGGAATGAGATATCAGCATAACTGTCAATAACAGGATTTGTGTTGGAATTTACGGCAACATCCGTAAAGCCTGATCTCGCCGCTGTTTCTAGTCCGTTGGCAATTGTTTCGCGTTCTTCGTAGCCAGGTTCTCCAAAACTCACGCTGCTATCAAACCAACCTTGAGAAACATGTAAATTGTCTAAAGTAATTTCTTTGACTTTAGATGGGTTTTTAATCTCTTTTGAAATTTGGGTTATGATACCTTTTTCTATGAGGATATCGCAGGTTTCATTGTGGAAATCGCTTTTAGAGTCTACAATGGTGGCAGATTTTATGAGTACGTTCATTTAAGGAATTTTAATATGAGCATTTCAATAATTAAAAAAGCTACTGCAAAAATAACAAACCATTTCCATAGCTCATTCACATTTGCGTTACTTTTTATGGCGTCAATGGCAGATGCAACCGAACTGTTTTTTAGACTGTTCGTTACTTGTGAAAGATTCATGTAATTAAGATTACTTTCTTTTCTGTCGTAATTATAACTGAGGTGCTGAATGATGTTGTCCTTATTCTTGACCTCATAAGTTCCTGCCGTATTGGGATAGTCGTCAGTAATTAATTGGACTTTATGGGTATACGTTTGCTGCATTGGAATAACGGAAGATTCTGCATTGCTCAATTTTAAAATAGCGTCTTGAAGCAAGGTTGTATTGATGTCGATGGTATTTTTGGTGCCAATGGTATAATATAAACGTGGTAATTTTAAGCTTTGTTTCCCAATGTTATATAGAACAGGCACAATCAATGGGGAATTTTTAAAATTGGAATTGTCGTCATCCAACGCTGCTGTAAAAACAAACACATTATTGGCTTGAGTTAAGAAGGCTGTGTTGTCTTCAAAACTTAGAATATTTGCGGCAGTAGGGTTAGATATTTTATAAAATGAATTGACTTTTGGATATTGAAAATTATCCACTTTTTTGTCAAAAACGTTGCTTAAAAGTGGATGCGAGAAATTGATTTTGGTAATGAGTTTTTCTGTTGCTGCTTTAGATGAAAAACTCGGTAATGAATAATTTTCAAATAGTTGATTGTAAGAGTTCAAATCTGATTCAACTGAAGGGATTATTAAAATGCTTCCACCGTCATTTGAAAATGAATTTAACGAGGTAATTAGCGCATTTGGAATGTTTTTTAACTCATTGAGGACAATCAAATTCTGATCGACGATACTATTATAATTTAATCCCTTATAATCAACCAACGTCAAATCGAATTCATCATCGGTGTAAAGTTTCTTTAAAAAATCGGCATTGGCTTCATTAATGACCAATACTTTGATTGGTTGGTTTTTATCTAAATTAAAATAAAAGGTGTTGTCGTATTTTAGGTTAGCGTCATCGATCGTAATTTTTCCTTTAAATGCTTTGTTGTTGGGAATTGTGAAAACAGTTTCAGCTTTTCTGTCAATTGCTACTGCACTTTTAGCGATGAGCTGATCGTCTTCCAATAGAGAAACCGACACGGTTTCAATAGGAATTCCTTGGTTGCTTAAATTGACCGTTAATTCTAAAGTTTCTACATTGGTTTTAGAAATATATAACGAATCAATGCTGACATTACTTGTATTTTTAGGTTGTAATTGTACTAATCTGTAATTGATGAGACTGTCATTCTGAAGTGTTAAAATATCGTCTTTTTGCTGAAAATCAGAAATTAAAACCAAGTTTTTGATGCGACCTTTGTCTTTTGAAAATGCTTTTTGTCCCTTCAAAACAACGGCGTCATAATCTAATTGATTAGATGAATAGGAGCGTTGGATCAAATCGTTTTTAATGGCTTTGATACTCGTATTGGGAAAGTTAAAATCATTAGTAAAAATATGAAGCGTTTCATTTTCATCTACATGTGCAATCAAATCTTGAATTGCTGTATTTAGTAAGGTTCCATTAGTTCCTTTGGCTTGCATGCTAAAGGAGTTGTCCAAATAGATGACTGTTTCGGTTTTCGTATTAAAACTTTTAGTGTTCGCTTGATAAGGCTGTGCGAAAGCAATGATAATACAGGCCAAAAGTAACAAACGGGTAAATAAGGTCACCCATTTTTTGATTTGTGAGCTTTTACGCGTTTGTAAAGTAATGTTTTTAAGAAATTGAACGTTTGTAAAAGCAACTTTTTCAAAGCGTCGCAATTGAAATAAATGAACGATTATAGGAATAATGAGCAGCAGTAGAGCATATAGAATTTCGGGGTTTTTAAACTGCATTCCTTTTTCTGGTTTTAGAGGTCGAACAAGCGGGTCAAATATAAGAAATACAAGATGATTAGCGAATTCTGGTTTCGAGAGATTTAACGATTATAACTAGCGAATGTTAATAGCAAGAAATAATCAAGGATTAAAATTTCGGATGATATTCCTATCATAGTCCAAATGAAATCAATTTCTCAAGGAAGATGATTTTTGACTTACTTTTAAAACAATTTGAGGAGATAAGCCTTAAAATAAAAAAGCCTGATAATTTGATTTATCAGGCTTTTTGGTTATTTAATATTTTGCGGATTGTCCTTTAGATGCAGAGTCCAGGATAAACTGCCGTATATCATCTGTAGCTGTCTTTAAATCGTTTTTCCTTAAATACATCATATGTCCACTTCTGTAGCCTTTAAAAGAAACACGATCCTTCATTCGACCGCTTGGGTCCATTTGTCCTACTGTGTATTTTGCAGCAAAATAAGTCGTTGCGCCGTCATAATAACCTGATTGGACCAAGACTTTTAAATACGGGTTTTGAGCCATGGCTTGACGTAATCCATCACGTGTGCTATCATATTGTCTGTCCCAAGGATGCACATCGCCAAACATATTGTATTTAATGTCGGTTTTAAACTTAAGCTCTTCACGCAGGTAATAGTTGATAGCAGGCGTAAAAGAATGTAACCAAGAGGTTAATTCGGCGTTATAATCAGGAGAATCTCCTGCGTTCATTTTGTCTATTCCTAGATAACGTGAATCCAATCTACCGATCGTATAACCTTTATCACGTAACAATTCTTTCCAGAAGAAATTGGTTGGAATATTCATATTATGATCAATAATCGAAGCTTTGTCCAATCCGGAATACAGACTCATTTTTTCAGCGACCTGATTTCTTTCGGTTTCTGATATAAAACCTCCTTTAGCGATGGCTGGCATGACATTGTTAATAGTATATGTCTCTACTTCAGGTAAAATATCTAATAAATCCTTTTGCTGTAAAGCAGGCGAAAGCGCTTTTTGATACCAAGCGGCTGCAGTAAAATACGGCAAGTTTAAAGCGGAATAAATAGGTTGATCTGTAGAGTATATTTTATAATCGGCTGGCGATACTAAAATAACACCGTTCAAGTACATCCACTGATTGTTTTGTAGTTCTTTGGATAATCCCATAACCCTTGGGCCGCCATAGCTCTCGCCGATTAAGTATTTAGGCGATTCCCATCGGTTTTTTCTGGAGACAAAAGTGTTCATCCATTCTGCTAAATATTTAATATCCGCATTGATTCCGAAGAATGTTTTTCTGTCTGGCAATTTGCCGTCTTTATCTTCAACCATTCGGGAATATCCTGTATTTACAGGATCGATAAAAACGATATCGGCAACATCTAAAATAGAATGTGGATTTGGTTTAACGCCATAAGGTTGAACTGGATAACCTTCGTCATCAATATTTAAAATCACAGGGCCTGTATAAGCAATGTGCATCCACGCCGATGCAGAGCCTGGGCCGCCGTTAAATGAAAAGATGATAGGTCGTTTTTCCTTGTCACTATTGCTTTTTTTGTAATAGGTGTAAAATAAAGTGGCAATTGGTTCGCCTTTTGCATTCCAAACAGGTTGCGTTCCTGCAATGGCTTGGTAAGAAAGATTT
The DNA here is from genome assembly GCF_053579655.1 of Gelidibacter sp. Lineage (NCBI taxonomy): Bacteria > Pseudomonadati > Bacteroidota > Flavobacteriia > Flavobacteriales > Flavobacteriaceae > Gelidibacter > Gelidibacter sp. The sequence continues at coordinate 73,578 of NZ_JBMDWE010000013.1, forward strand.
TGACCTTTAATAGCTACGGTATGATTGGTCACAACCATCGTATCTAAAGGGATTTTTTTGACTTGTGAAAAGAGCAAGCCTGTAGACAGTAATGTTAATAGTAAAAAGAGGTTTTTCATGTAGTTAGAATTTTAAGCTTTAAATATAAGATGTTTTTTTGAAAACTATTTTGAAAACATCTCATCAGTCGATTTTAGACTTTTTTATTTGGCTATAGTAAACGTAAATACAATTCCTTGGCCTAATTCTACAGTTACACTGATTTCGCCTCCTAGTTTACCGACAACACTTTTTATGGTGCTTAAAACGATACCAGTGCTTGGTTTTCTGTTTTCATCCAGGATGGAAGATTGATTATAGTGTCATAATCTGCTTCAGGAAGCGTGTCAAGTAGTCGGTAATCAGATAATATATTTAAGCTTAAAATCTCATTTTCAGCAAGCTTAGGAGATTTGCATCGTGTTCTTTTTAAATGTTGTAGATAGTCAAAAGCAGGCTATTGTTTTAGGATTTTGAGAAATCTTCAAAGACCCCTAAGCCAAAAAGTGCAAAATCATATTTGACAGGATCATTTTTATCTAATTCCCTTAAAGCTTTGTCAAGTTCGTCCAAAGCTTTGGCGTCGTTTTGTGTTCTTCGCAATAAGCCTAAGGCCCGTGCCACATTTCCCGAATGCACGTCTAATGGGCAGGATAATTGAGCAGGAGAGAGCTGCTTCCAGATGCCGAAATCGACACCGTTATTATCATTTCTGACCATCCATCTTAAAAACATGTTGATGCGTTTAGCTGCTGAGTTTTTTAAAGGATCGCTCACATGCTTTTGGGTTCTTCGCAAATGCTCAATCTCGAAAAAATTGCTTTTAAACTGATGAATGGATTTCTGAATTGAAAATTCTTCTGCATGTTTTGAAAATATGGCTTCCAATCCATCGTGATTTGTATAGATGTGATTTAAACTTTTTATGAATTGTATGAAATCGTCATCATTAAAAGTTCTATGTACAAACGATCTGAGTTTCTCCAAATCATCAGACTCATGGTTTTTCACAAAATCGTAGGGCGAATGGTCTAGCATGGCCATCATTTTATTGGCATTTGTAATAATGCTTTTTCGGTTTCCCCAAGAAATGGTGGCTGTTAAAAAACCTGCAATTTCAATATCTTCTTTTTTTGAAAATTGATGGGGAATTTGGATAGGATCACTTTCAATAAACCGCGGATGGTTATACTGTAAAACTTTGGCGTCCAAAAACTCTTTGAGTTCTTGTTTTTTCATTGGTTTTTGCAAAAAAATATAATTTGTAGAATTAATAATTTAAATATCAGCAATCTTCTTGCCATAAACTAAATATACGGAAATCAATTTTGCAAGATCGAGTAAATTCAGTTTAACGCTATCACAATTATTTTAACCTCAATTCGGTTTTATGTTTTTGGTGTCCTTTTAATTGGTTAAATTAGAGGATCTCTTTAAAATTTGACACAAATGAAATCTCTTATAAAATTTGGTTTAAAATCAGCGGTTGCCCTTTTTGCCATTGGCGTTGGGACGAAATTAGGCAAGGATGCCATCAATGATTTAAAAGACCATCAAGATAAACGTAAAAACTCAGATTATGGACGATACTAATGACATTGTAGATTCAACTTTAAACGTTGTAAGCAACTCAATCACTAATTTTGACAATGTTTTAGGTCATGTTTCGCTTTATAAAAGTGGACACAAATTAGGAGGCGCCATCAGCAATTTAATTGATAGAATTGTGGATATTATTCCAATTATAAAATAAGTCCGCTTACAATTTTTCCGTCTACCATAACCAACTTCCGGTCCGCCATGTCAGCTAACTCCTCATTATGAGTCACGATGACGAAGGTTTGGCCGAACTCATCACGAAGTTTAAAGAAAAGATTATGAAGGTTTTCAGCACTTTCGCTATCTAAATTTCCTGATGGTTCATCGGCAAAAATCAACTCTGGGTTATTGATCAAGGCTCTGGCAACTGCTACGCGCTGCTGTTCGCCACCTGACAATTCTCCTGGCTTGTGATGGTATCTGTGACTTAATCCTAAAAAGTCCAGTAGTTCTTTGGCGCGTTTTTCAGCCTCAATTTTAGAGGTTTTTTTTATAAACGCCGGAAGGCACACATTTTCTAATGCTGTAAATTCAGGCAGTAATTGATGAAACTGAAAGATAAAACCAATATGCTCGTTTCTAAACTTCGCCAGATTTTTATCCGTTAGGTTCATGATATCAATATCATTGATGTGCAATGTGCTCTGTTCCTTGGTGGAAGCTCTGTCCAAGGTCCCTAAAATATGCAGTAAAGTTGTCTTTCCGGCGCCTGAAGCTCCTACGATGGAGACTATTTCGCCTTTTTGAATGTTAAGACTGACCCCTTTAAGAACATGAAGATCATCGTAATATTTATGGATATTGGTTGCTTTTATCATAGACTAAAAAAGGAAAGCAAGGTAGCATTTTGTTTGCTGTTGTACAATAAATTCCAGTGTAATCAAAGATTCATCAATCCGATGTATAAAATATGAACAAAGAATAAAGCGGGAATCTCGTCTTGTAGGTTCAGGTAATAAGAACGAAGCCAATTTCCATCAATCATAAATAAGATATGGCAATCCAGAAGGTTTTCTCCCGCAGAACTTTCTAATTCACACAGATCAGATTCGCAATCTATCCTGCTTATAAGAGAATTCCATCCCTTATACTCGAAATATTTTTTAAATCCCTGGGATCGTCCTTCGCATATATTTGAAAAATGAATTGATTGTAAAACTCGCTTTATAGTTTACTTTTCATTTTTATGCTGTATTTTTATATGAACTCTAAAAAAGAAAAGATGCCTTACGACCATTTTGAAGCATACGACATCAAAGTCACTGAAGAAATTAAAGAAAGATATAAATACATTCTTCAAGAGCTGGGTGAGGATGTTAGCAGAGAAGGACTGTTGAAAACTCCAGAACGCGCTTCCAAGGCGATGCAGTTTTTGACGCAAGGCTATCATCAAGATGCCGCTGAAATTTTGAAAAGTGCGATGTTTAAGGAATCCTATAATGAAATGGTCATTGTTAAGGATATTGAGGTGTATTCTCTTTGCGAGCATCATATCTTACCGTTTTTTGGAAAGGCTCATATTGCCTATATTCCCAAAGGATATATTGTCGGGTTGAGTAAATTACCAAGAATTGTGGACATATTTGCAAGACGTCTACAAGTTCAAGAACGTTTAACAAAACAAATTTTGGATTGCATCAATGATACGCTGCAACCTCAAGGGGTCGCCGTTGTTATTGAGGCTTCACATATGTGTATGATGATGCGTGGAGTTCAAAAACAAAATTCAGTGACCACAACTTCCGGATTTAGAGGACAGTTTGAACAAAATGAAACACGAAATGAGTTTTTAAAATTGATCAGCAATAAATTTTCCTAAACATATTTTGGTATATTTTTTGTGTAAATAAGTTCAATTAATCTTTATAAAATGAAGTTAGAAAACTTAAGCAAAAATAAAAAGTTGGTCTTGGGTATCGTTTTTGACCTTATCGGAATGATCACTTTTATTGATATTATTTGGGCTCCTGTTTCAGGACTCTTAATGTCAAAAATGTATGCGGGCAGAAAAGGTAGGATAGCAGGGATATTTTCTTTTATTGAGGAAATATTACCAGGTTTTGATATTATTCCGTCCTTTACAATCATGTGGTTCTATACTTATGTGTTTAGCAAAAAGCCAAAACTTATAGAAGTAAAAGTAAAATAAGAAAAATCCCTTTCAATTGCTGAAAGGGATTTTTAGTTTTAGGGCTATTAGCCTTTTTTGTTTTTAAAAATCTGAAAAGGTGTTAGCGAGATTATAGGTTATAGGTCAATCCTACATTGATATTTCTCCCAATATTGTAGAGGCCTTCTGATTTTAAACGCGACAGATGATTGATATACTTTTTATCCGTCAAGTTGCTTCCCGAAACTCTAATGTCCAGGTTATTTTTGAAAAGATTGATGGTCCCTCCAAAACCAGCCCCTAACAGATTGTAGCCATCTGTTGTGGTTTCAAACGCACTGATATTAGATTGTTTGAAATTGGTATTCAGTCTCACAAAAGCATAAATTTTTTGTACAGATTTTGTGTCGAACTCAATGCGAAGTGTGTTTGACAGGGAATTGGAAGGAATGAGTGGCAAGTAGCTGTCATTTTTTTGCTTTCCAGTAACCGTTTCAAAACTGCTTTCAAAGTGCAACCAATCAAGAGGATGTGGGTGGATGTGCAATCCAATTTCGCCACCATACAAATTGGCATCTTCCTGTAAATAATTATAAACAGGCGTGTTTTCGATAAGCTCTCCGTTTGGCGAAATGAAAATATAATTATTCACTTTATTATAAAAAGCATTGGCAAAAACTTCAATATGTTCATTTTTATACTCCAAAGCCAAATCTACTTGAAAATTTTGTTCGTTTTTCAGATTTTCATTTCCTATCTCATAACGGTTAGTACCTTCATGAGTGCCATCAGAAGTAAGTTCAGCCAAATTTGGAGCTCTATACCCCGAAGCGAAATTAATTCTGGTCGTGATCAGTTTAGCAATCTTTGTTTTATAGCCCAGCGCGCCATTAAAGCTGGAGAAATCTTTATTTAAACCAGAAATCACGTCAATTGTTCTGTGGTCAAAACGTGCTCCAATTTGAATGTCAGAATTTTCAAAATGAATGTGTGAGGTTGCCAAAAATCCAAGATCATTGGTCGTAGCATTTGGAATTAATTGTTCTTCTCCATAATTGTAATTGCTTTGGGTCATTCCTTGAACACCAACAATAGTTTCAAATTTACCAAGGGTTGGCAGATTATATTTGATATCGTAATTAAAAGTTTTTAATTTCATGTGCAGTGCTGCTTCCAAATCCTCATGATCGTCGTGATCTTCATCATCGAGATCGTCATGGTCGTCATGGTCGTGATGATGATGGTCTTCAAATTCTTTGCGATCATTATAAAGCAATCCTAAACTGACATCTAAACTCGAATCATTAAAAAAGACGGTCGATTTTGAACTTAACACATGATTGGTAATCTCCTGAAAAGGCAGTAAGGGCGTCTTATCTGTTGTTTGTTCGCCAATCTCATCAGGAATTCCAAGTTTCGAATTATTGACGTTGTAGCGCACTTCAGTTTTAAAATTGGATTTTTGATAACCTAAACCTGCTTTAAAATCCTGTTCTCTGAATCGGCTGTTGGTTACTCGGTAATCTGCCGTGTTGTAATCGGCATGCTCAGCAAGACTTCCTCTGAATAAAAATTTGAAATGTTCTCCAGAAGCTTTATAACCTGCATCGGTGTTAAAGCCTTTGGTATTGCTAAAATAGTTGTAGCTGGCATCGGCTTTATCACTGTTTACTTGGGCAAATCGTTCAGGATTTAAATAAAGCACGCCGCCAAGCGCATCACTGCCATAGAGTAGGGAAGCAGGGCCTTTAATGACTTCGACACTTTCAATTCCAGCATCGCTCAAGCCTAGGCCATGTTCATCGCCGAATTGTTGATTTTCTAATCGTACCCCTTGTGTGTACACTAAAACACGATTGGAACTTAATCCTCTTATGACCGGTTTTCCAATACTCACACCGGTAGTTATGCTTTCTACACCAGCAATAGTTGTGAGACCATCAGCTAAGGTTACTGCACCTTTCGCTTTTAAATTGGCAATGGTTTTACGTTCTACCATCATCACATTTTCACTCTGAAGTTTATGAAAAGGTGTTGAAATGATAATTTCTTCCATTTCGATGGCCGATGGAATCAGTGCGATGTTTAGATTCGTGGCGGATGGGAAATTAACATTCTGCGAAAATGTTTCATAACCTATTATTGAAACGACGATGGAGTATGTGCCATTTGGAATATTGGAGATCGTATAATTTCCTTTTAGGTCTGTTGTGGTTCCTTTTTCGAGTTGTGGCAAATAGATATTTGCGAAGATTAAAGGTTCTTTTGAATTTTTTTCTACTACGCTACCACTTAGGGTGTTTTGGGAGTAAATGGACGACACTGCCAGTAAGAGCAATGCATTGAATATATATTTCATAATTATGTTTTGAATTAATTTAATACAGATGAAATCTGAATTTCTTCAGAAAGTGATTCTCAATTTCTTCAGAAATAGAATCTGAATTGATTTCAGAATAATTTAGATTAAATTAATTGCAGGGGGACCTCGAAGTGAAAAGTGAAGTCTTTGATATTCGCTAAGAAAGCTATAATCTTTAGTTGGAACAGTTAAAATCTCATTATAGGCGATTAAAACGTCATCTTTTTCAGGAATGGTAAAGGGAATGTTTAGTTTGAACTTGTAAAATTCACAATCAATATCAAAGGTATGAAAATGCGAATCCGCTTCGCCATAACACACTTCGTGTTGATGTTTTTCAAAAATGTGCATTAGTTTTACGGCAGAAGGCAAAAGAAGTGTCACCACAATAATGAGGGTTAATACTCTAAATGCGATATGTTGCCTTAAAAAAATCATTGATTAGAAAACCTTTTAATTCCAAATCTACTCAACATTTTCTTTTCAAACTCCCAGAAGAATTTGAACTGACCAAATAGCCATCCAAAAAAGATCAATAGGACTTGATAAAAAAGCAGTCCAACTACAATGTATAAAGTCCAGTAAACACCAGTGTTTAAGTTGTCTTTAGTAATTCCGATGAGTGCCATAACGGGTTTTCCAACAAAAACTGAAGAGGATCCGGTTATCGAAAAAACAATAAATACGCGAATCATTTCCCATCTGTAATCTAAAATCCATTTGCGCTCTAGTTTTTTAAATGAAAACAGAGTCAGCTTAAGAAGCAATGAAAATATAACGATAGACGCGATTAATACCAAAAATAAATTAATGCCGCCAACAATTACATCAGCGAGTCTGTAAGAGCAATAACCTAAAATAAGAATACCAAGTACAGGAAAAAGCAATTGCCAGTTCCGTTGTATTTGCCAGTTTTGTTTAAAATTATCCATGACACATTTTTGCGGTGCAAAGATACTTCAAATTTCCTTTAAATACGCGGAACAAAAGGCCCTAATCTCTGGTTGTAGGTTAACTGGAAGTAGATGAAGTAATTATAGAGTTTATAATTGACCTCGTAACCATAGTTGATGTTTGGATCATAATCTATTTGAAGTTCATATAAATTGGGGTTATAACGTTGGGGTTGCAACACTCTTTGGTTCCATTCCATGACATAAAGTCTATTTCGGTTTTCTAGATATTCTTGGGAATAAAATCCTTCAGGTTTTGCTGTAGAAGCCAGCCAGGAATTGAAGCCTGGTTCAATGACGAGAATTTCATACTCTAAGGAATCGTTGGCTATTCTGACTGTATCTTGAACTGCAACATTGCTATTTGAAGGTTTCTTTATAGCAGATTTAGAACTGTTACAGGATACAAGGATTAATCCTAATAATAGCAGGGTCGCAATTGATTTCATGATTTATTAATTTACTCAATAAGTTACAAAAATTATGCCTACTAATTTCTCGTTTGATATTTTTCGAATAAAAAAAGCTATACTTAAAGGAGCATGACTTTTGTGAGTTATGAATAATTTTTTAGAGCTTAACTTTTTCCTCCAAACATACCTCCAAGGAGACCTCCAAGCCCACCTTTCTTTTTGTCTCCTCCTAAAAACATTCCAGCAACATCGTCAATGATGCTTCCGTCTTTATTCGCGTCAAGAATGGACTCTAAGAAACTTTGTTGATTATTTTTAGAACCTCCACCTAAAAGACCGCCTAATAAGCCGTCCAATCCACCTGGGCTATTAACATTTTGTTGTTTGGCTTGATTGCCCAACAGTCCCATTAAAATTGGAGCTGCAACCTTTAAAATTTGCGCCACAGAACTGGCGTCAATCCCAGATTTAAGGCTGATCGCTTGTTCTACGTTACCTTGTTTGTTACCAAGGACATGACCTAAAATTTTGCTGCCGTCAGCAGTAACGCTATCATCAACACCACCACTAAATAATCCGCTAAGGTTGCTTAGAATACTCCCGTCATGTTGAGTTGTTATGGCATTTAATAAGCCTTGCGCACCTTCTGGAGAAGAGACGTTACGTTTCATGGCCGTCATTAAAACAGGTAATGCCATTGATAAAACTTCATGCGCCTTGTCTTGTGGCTGATTGGTATGAGCCGCAACGCCGCTAACCAAAGATTTTCCAAGGTCGCTATTTAAAATATCTAATATTCCAGACATAATTAATTGATTTATAGTTCAATGAGTTAAATTACAAAAAAATGCTCACAACATTGGTAGTTGTAAGCATTTTTATAGGGTTTATGTTAATAAGTTTTAAGCGGTTTCAGATTTTAAAATACTGATTATTTGAGAGGCTAATTCCGTCCCAATGCGATCCTGGGCTTCATTAGTCGCTGCACCAATATGAGGAGTTAAGGATATTCTTCCATTCATTAATACTTGAATGGCCGGTGTTGGCTCACTTTCAAATGTGTCCAATCCAGCAAAAGCCACTTTTCCATTTTCCAAGGCCTGTACAAGTGCAACTTCATCAATGACGCCGCCACGAGCAGCATTTACAATGCCCACGCCATTTTTCATTTGATCAAATTCTTTGGTGCCAATTATATAGCCCTCTTGTGCCGGGACGTGCAACGTGATGAAATCTGATTGCTTAAGGATATCTTCCATCGGCACAGTACTAATTTCGAAATCCACAAACTGACCATCGAAAAAATCAACTTTAATGGTTGCTTTATCAACAAACATATCGCTCGCAATGACTTTCATGCCTACGCCAAGAGCGATTTTGGCAACTTCCCGTCCGATACGACCAAAACCAACGACTCCTAGAGTTTTACCTCTTAATTCGGTGCCTTTAGCATAGTTCTTTTTAAGCGCGTTAAATTTTGAATCGCCATCTAAAGGCATATTTCTGTTCGCATCGTGCAAGAATCTTACACCTCCAAACAAATGTGCAAACACTAATTCTGCAACAGATTGCGATGAGGCAGCAGGTGTATTGATAACCTGTAGACCTTTGCTACGTGCATAATCCACATCAATATTGTCCATGCCTACGCCACCACGACCAATGACTTTAAGGCCTGGGCACTCATCAATAATATCTTTTCTTACCATGGTAGCGCTTCTTACCAACAATACATCGATATGATGTTCATTAATATAATTGACTAGTTGTTCTTGGGCCACTGTAGTTGTAATCACTTCAATTCCGGCTGCCTTTAAGGCGTCAATACCGCTTTGTGAAATTCCATCGTTTGCTAATATCTTCATCTTTTTAGATTTAAAATTTAAGGTTCAAAATTTAAAATTGATTCACTTCAAAGATCGAATCCAAAATATATTTTTAATGTTTTTTTTTTAAGAAAAACTTTCTGCCAATTGCTGATTGCCAACTATTGACTGCCAACCTAATTTAAGCTTTCGCCTCCAATTCGCTCATGACTTCTACCAGTGCCTTAACACTATCTAAAGGCAAGGCATTGTACATGGAAGCTCTATAGCCGCCAACACTTCTATGGCCACTTAAGCCACTGATGCCAGCTTCTTTCAACATGGTTTCAAAGGTTTCTTTTAATTTATCATTGCCCAAAGTGAAGGTTGCATTCATCATTGAACGGTCGTCCTTAGCAGCATAGCCCTTAAACAACGGATTGAGATCAATTTCAGAATAAAGAACGCGTGCTTTCATTTCGTTAACTTTTTCAATCGCTTTGATGCCGCCTAGGTTTTTAAGCCATTCCAAAGTGAGCATAGAAGTATACACTGCATAAACTGGAGGCGTATTGTACATGCTTTCTTTAGCAATATGTTCTTGATAATTCAAGATGGCCGGCATTTTGCGTGACACTTTACCTAAAATATCTTCTTTAACAACGACCAAAGTTGTTCCTGCAGGACCCATGTTTTTTTGTGCACCTGCATAAATGAGATCAAATTTAGAAAAATCCAATTCACGTGAAAAAATATCACTACTCATGTCGCAAACCATTGGAATTGGCGACTTCGGGAATTTGTGCATCTGTGTCCCAAAAATAGTGTTGTTGGAAGTGCAATGGAAATAATCAAAATTTGAAGGAATAGAATAGCCTTTAGGAATGTAGTTGAAACCAGCATCTTTTGAAGAGGCTACTTCCACGATCTCACCATAAATCTTAGCTTCTTTAATGGCATTTGTGCTCCAGGTACCTGTATTCAAGTAGCCTGCACGTTTTTCCAATAAGTTTTGGGCCGCCATAACAAACTGCATGCTCGCTCCACCTTGTAAAAACAAGGCTTGGTAGCCTTTTCCTTGCAGACCTAATAGCTCCAAAGCTAAAGCTCTGGCATTCTCCATAACATCTACAAAGTGTTTACTTCGATGTGAAATTTCCAATAAGGATAATCCCATATTATTGAAGTCAATAACTGCCTCGGAAGCCTTTTTTAGGACCTCTTGAGGTAAAATTGACGGTCCGGCGCTAAAATTATGTATTTTCATTGGTTTTTATTTTTTCAGAGATACAAAGGTGCTAAATTCAAAAGTAAATGATGGCAATAAAATGATAATTTATTAACTACAATTTTAATAAAAATGCAATAGTGTCAACGTTATCAGCATAATTCCATAGCTGCGGAAATTGTGTTTGACCGAAAGCCACAGAATTATCCGTAATCCCTTTAGATACGATGCATTGAATGTTATTTTCGATGTCTTTAAGCTGTTGTTTTAAGGCATTAATGTCATTGTAATATTCGTAAAACAAGGTGGCAATGGGGGAGCTGTAGCTTGTATCTTCCTTGATCATTAAAAAGCCATTTTCCAACAGATCAAATTCACTCATAATATAAACAGCCTTATTATAATCATAATTGTTAGCGTATTTATGTTGATTGATGATAGGATGCCATTCATAAACCCCCTTAAAGAAGGCGTCGAAATTATAGCCGTTGGGCACAAATAATTTCGAAACGTTCCTGCAGCCTAAGCCATAATATCTAAAAATATCTTCAGAAAGTGATTTCATTTCTTCGTCAGTTTCTTCGCCTGTCAAAATGGCGACCGAATTTCTGTTTTTTCTGATGATGGAAGGTTTTCCTTTAAAATAATGCTCAAAATAACGCGCAGTATTATCACTGCCAGTTGCGATTACGGCATCAAAATCGGTTAATTTTTCTTCCGTAAATTTTATTTTTCCTTTAAATGCTGGTTCAATATGTTCTAAATACTTGGCTAAATAGGGCAGCAGATGTTTGTCATTTGAAGATTGTCTCACCACAACGTCATGTCCCGAAATCAGAACAGATAAAAAGTCGTGGAAACCAACTAAAGGAATGTTTCCAGCCATGATTATGGCGACTTTTTTAGGGGTTATATCATTAAAGCTATACTTTGCTATCCATTCATTAATCGATACGTCTGTCAACGACTTAGACCATCCATTTAAGGAAAAGCAAATGTTCTCTTTAGTGAACCAGCCATTGTGCTCATGCGCCAATTTGATTTGATGTTTAAAGCCATCAAAAAACAAATCGTTTCCTGTGATATTTTCGTTTGTTTTAAAGCTTTCAGTTGAAAATTGTTGGATAAATTCCCCCAGTTTTACAAAAGCGTTAATTCTTTGTTGTAAATCCATTCTGTATTTGGTTATGAATAGTTTTGGCGTTATTTTTGCATCGCAAAGTTAGAAAAATGAAATGAAGCGAGATTTATTTAAGTCTTAACTTTTTCTAAATGGATTTAAAAGGATTGAAAAATCGCATTAAAACCCATAAAATCTCATCAAATTTTTCTAAGATTAAATTTTTTAAAGATTAAGATGCTATGGCAATTATAATAACAGATGAATGTATAAACTGCGGTGCATGTGAGCCAGAGTGCCCAAACACTGCAATTTATGAAGGTGCGGACGATTGGAGATATAAGGATGGTACAAGTTTAAAAGGGAAAGTGGTGCTTCCTGATGGCAAGGAAGTCGATGCTGAAGAGTCGCAAGAGCCTATCAGTGATGAGATTTACTATATTGTTCCGGATAAATGCACGGAATGTAAAGGCTTTCATGAGGAGCCACAATGTGCGGCCGTATGTCCTGTAGATTGTTGTGTACCTGATGACGAACATATGGAAACCGAAGATCAACTTTTAGGAAAACAGCGTTTTATGCACCCTGAAGGTTGATTAGACATAAAATATAGGAGTGAAAAATCCCAAGTATAGCTTGGGATTTTTTTATGCAAATAATTCAGATAATTGACTAAATTTGCAGTCGCAAAAAAATGCGATTTTTTTAATGAGATTCCTGCTGATGCGGGAACCAAATACAAGTTTTTCAATGAAAGCCGGAATTGTAGGATTACCAAACGTAGGGAAATCAACCCTTTTTAACTGTTTATCTAACGCTAAAGCGCAAAGTGCCAACTTTCCGTTTTGCACCATTGAGCCAAATATTGGTATTGTCAATATTCCAGATCCACGCTTGGAGCGTCTGGAGGCTTTGGTAAAACCTGTACGCGTACAACCTGCTACCGTAGAGATTGTTGATATTGCAGGCTTGGTAAAAGGCGCTAGTAAAGGCGAAGGTTTAGGGAATCAATTCTTGGCAAACATCAGAGAAACCGATGCTATTTTGCACGTGTTGCGTTGTTTTGACAATGACAACATCATCCATGTGGATGGCAGCGTAAATCCTATTAGAGACAAGGAAACGATTGATATGGAGCTCCAGTTGAAGGATTTGGAAACCGTTGATAAAAAACTTGAAAAGGTAAAACGTGCGGCCAAAACCGGAAACAAAGAAGCGCAAAAAGAAGAAGCTGTTTTACTGAAAATTAAATCCGCTTTAGAAGCAGGAACTTCTATCAGAGCTTTGGAATTTGAAAAGGAAGATTATGATGAGTTTGTAGCGCCGTCACAATTTATCACAGATAAACCAGTCATGTATGTTTGTAACGTAGATGAAGGATCGGCTGCAACAGGCAACGCTTATGTGGAACAAGTAAGAGAAGCGGTTAAGGATGAAAATGCCGAAATATTGGTGTTGGCAGTCGGTACCGAAGCAGATATTAATGAATTGGACAGCTATGAAGAACGTCAAATGTTCTTGCAGGACATCGGTCTGGAGGAGCCAGGATCGTCAAAATTAATTCGTTCAGCTTACAAACTTTTAAAGCTGCAAACCTATTTTACGGCAGGTGTTAAGGAAGTGCGCGCTTGGACGGTTGATGTTGGCGCAACTGCACCACAAGCAGCGGGCGTGATCCATACCGACTTTGAAAAAGGATTTATTAGAGCTGAAGTGATTGCATATGAGGATTTTTCAGCCTTAGGTAGTGAAGCCAAAGTGAAAGAAGCAGGGAAAATGCGCGTAGAAGGAAAAAACTACGTTGTGAAAGACGGCGATGTGATGCATTTCTTGTTTAATGTTTAGAAAGTCTAGATAGTCTTAAAAATTGCTACTAATTAGGCTAAGTGTTTGTCTGCAAGCATGTCTTAAGGTCTAATTAGTTGCATTTTTTTTGAGATATTTGAAATTATTACGAAATGCAAACTTAAAACAGTACTATTTTGTAGCATCAGCATTAACAATATTTCATTTATTATCAATTTTATACGTATCTTTAAAATTGGATCAAAATTGAAAATTTATGAAAATCATATTATGGTTAGCTATAGCAATCATCTTTTTCGTGGTACTTTTTTATGTGTTTAAATTCGTTTTTATTACCTCTTTAATTATTGCATTGGCAATTCTTATCATTCCTATTTTGTATTTTACATTTAAAGGAAAAAGTAACGAATAAATCAGAAAAAGAAACTTCTAGTTTCAAGCTCCAAATCCTCAGTCTACAATTTTTAAAACTTTGTTAATTACTTTAACATATAAGGGTTTTATGGTTTGTAGCGAAATCTTATATTAGCAACCTATCTAAATTTCCCCCTAATTATGTCTTTAGAAACCGACTATACCGAAGATAATATACGTTCGCTCGATTGGAAAGAGCATATTCGTATGCGTCCTGGGATGTATATTGGTAAGCTTGGCGACGGCTCGTCTCCCGATGATGGTATTTATATCCTTTTAAAAGAAGTTTTGGACAATTCCATTGACGAGTATGTCATGGGAGCGGGAAAAACCATTGAAATTTCCATTCAGGGCAATAAGGTTATTGTACGCGATTACGGCCGTGGTATTCCACTTGGTAAAGTGGTGGATGTCGTTTCCAAAATGAATACGGGAGGAAAATATGACTCCAGGGCGTTCAAAAAATCAGTGGGACTTAATGGTGTGGGTACCAAGGCGGTCAATGCCTTGTCCAATTTCTTCCGCGTAGAATCTACACGTGATAATAAGTCCGCTTCCGCAGAATTTTCACAAGGTAACCTTACCCATCAGGAATTATTGGATGATACCTCACGGCGAAAAGGCACGAAAGTATCGTTCATTCCGGACGAAGCAATTTTTAAGAATTATAAATATCGCAACGAATATGTTGAGAAAATGCTTAAAAACTATGTGTATTTGAACACAGGTTTGACGATTATTTTCAACGGCGAAAAATATTATAGTGAGAATGGATTGAAAGATTTGTTGGAAGAAAACATCAGCGAGTCAGATATGACTTATCCTGTCATCCATCTTAAAGGAGAAGATATAGAGATTGCTTTAACGCATAGTAAAACACAGTATAGTGAGGAGTATTATTCGTTTGTAAACGGACAAAACACCACGCAAGGAGGGACGCATTTAGCGGCTTATCGAGAGGCTTTGGTAAAAACAATCAGAGAGTTTTACGGTAAAAACTATGACGCGTCCGACGTTCGGAAATCTGTGGTTACTGCCATTGCTGTAAAGGTTATGGAACCTATTTTTGAAAGTCAAACTAAGACCAAATTGGGTTCTACAGATATGGGAGGCGATTTACCATCCGTAAGAACGTTCGTCAACGACTTCGTAAAAACGCAATTAGATAACTTTTTACATAAAAATCCTGAAACGGCTGAAAAAATCCAACGTAAAATCCTTCAGGCAGAACGTGAGCGTAAAGAATTGTCAGGTATTAGAAAGCTCGCAAAAGACCGCGCTAAAAAATCGAACTTGCACAATAAAAAATTACGGGATTGCCGGGTGCATTTTGGAGACATTAAAAACGACCGATATTTAGAGTCTACTTTGTTTATTACAGAGGGTGATTCTGCATCTGGAAGTATTACGAAATCACGGGATGTAAATACCCAAGCGGTATTTAGTTTAAGGGGTAAACCTTTGAATTCTTATGGCATGAGCAAAAAGATTGTTTATGAAAATGAGGAATTCAATTTGCTTCAGGCCGCTTTAAATATTGAAGAATCTATTGAGGATTTACGCTACAACAATATCGTCATAGCAACAGATGCCGACGTGGACGGGATGCATATTCGCTTATTACTGATTACCTTCTTCTTGCAATTTTTTCCAGAATTGATCAAGGAAGGGCATCTCTATATTTTGCAAACGCCCTTGTTTAGGGTCAGAAATAAAAAAGAAACCATTTACTGTTATTCTGAGCAAGAACGTCGCGATGCTATTGAAAAATTAAAGCCAAAACCAGAAATTACCCGATTTAAAGGTCTTGGGGAAATCTCGCCAGATGAATTTGTCAATTTTATCGGAGAGAGCATTCGTCTGGATCCTGTAATGTTGGATAAAGAAATGTCCATCGAAGCCTTACTTGAATTTTACATGGGCAAAAACACACCCGACCGACAAGAATTTATCATTGACAATCTGAAAGTAGAATTAGATATAGTGGAGGAGGTTCATGAGAACTAATAATGCCAAGGTTAAAAACACTATTGTTTCAGTCTATTTTATACTGATTGTGCTTGCCATTTTGTTGGCGACTGTATTCAGTGCCTTCAGCCATTTGACGCCAAGTCCAATGTTGACTTTTCTTTTTCTTTTTGTCGGATTCTTGATCTTGTTTTTTTCTGTTCATGCCGTTTCAAAATATTTTGAATACGATAGTGATGGCAAAAAAGTCATGGTTATTAATAAAGGACTTTTGATGTCAGATTATTTCAATTATCGGGAACATCAATTAGAATTTGATAAATCGCGGTTAATGGCCTTTAAATTTAAAAATTATTTTGTCTATAAAAGTTTGACCCTTTATATCAAAAACTCCAAAGGACATACCAAAAAGGAATCATTTAATGTGACTTTGGTAACCAAAAAGAAAAGACGATATATTAGACAATCTCTAAGCAAAATGGTCAAAAATAATATAAAACCTACTAATTAATACACTTACATTGGAAGAAGATCACTTACATAATGAAGATGAAAATATTCAGGAAAACTCAAAAAGTGAAACCATTACAAGAGTTACCGGGATGTTTAAGGATTGGTTTTTGGACTACGCTTCTTATGTTATTCTAGAGCGTGCTGTCCCAGCTATTGAAGACGGATTTAAGCCTGTTCAACGTCGAATCATGCAATCTATGAAGGATTTGGATGATGGACGCTATAATAAAGTGGCCAATATTGTTGGACATACCATGCAATACCATCCCCATGGCGATGCCAGTATTGCGGATGCCATGGTGCAAATTGGTCAAAAGGATTTATTGATTGATACGCAAGGTAACTGGGGAAATATCCTTACCGGCGATAGTGCAGCGGCTTCACGTTATATTGAAGCGCGTTTGTCAAAATTTGCGATAGATGTCGTTTTTAATCCAAAAATTACCCAATGGCAATCGTCTTATGATGGCCGTCGAAAAGAGCCCGTCAACCTTCCGGTTATGTTTCCTTTATTGCTGGCGCAAGGTGGCGAGGGGATTGCCGTTGGACTTTCTACAAAAATATTACCACATAACTTTATTGAGTTGATTGATGCGTCAATCAAGCATCTGAAAGGCAATAAATTTACAATTTACCCCGATTTTCCAACCGCGGGAATTATTGATATCACCGATTATAAAGACGGTTTGCGTGGCGGAAAAGTACGTGTCAGGGCTAAAATTTCGCAACTTGACAAAAACACATTGGTCATTACTGAAATTCCTTTTAGTACCAATACGTCGTCATTAATTGACTCTATTTTAAAGGCGAACGAGAAAGGTAAGATTAAAGTCAGGAAAATTGAAGATAATACCGCCGCTAAAGTCGAGATTTTAGTGCATTTGCCTTCCGGAATTTCGCCTGATAAAACAATTGATGCCTTATATGCATTTACCAATTGTGAGGTGTCAATTTCGCCGCTAGGTTGCGTTATTGAAGATAATAAACCTCTTTTTGTTGGAGTAACGGAAATGTTGCGTCATTCTACGGATAATACCGTTCAGCTCTTAAAACAAAATCTTGAACTTAAGCTAGATGAGTTTGAAGAACAATGGCATTTTGCATCCTTAGAACGTATTTTTATCGAAAACAGGATTTATCGTGATATTGAGGAAGAAGAAACTTGGGAAGGTGTTGTAAACGCTATTGACGCCGGTCTTCAACCCCATATCAAGCATTTAAAACGTGCTATTACCACTGAAGATATAGAACGCTTAACAGAAATCAGAATTAAGCGGATCTCAAAATTTGATATTGATAAGGCGCAACAAAAAATTGATGCTCTTGAAGAGCAAATCGCCCAAGTAAAACACGATTTGGCGCATTTGATAGACTATGCCATTGCCTATTTTACAAGGCTTAAAAATGAGTATGGCAAGGGGAGAGAACGGTTGTCTGAAATCCGTTTGTTTGATGATGTTGATGCCTCAAAAGTAGTGATCAGGAATACAAAGCTTTATGTCAATAAAGCAGAAGGTTTTATAGGTACCTCGCTCAAAAGAGATGAATACGTCTGTGATTGTAGTGATATTGATGATATTATTGTTTTTACGAGAGACGGTAAAATGATGGTCACTAAGGTAGATGCTAAAACTTTTGTTGGTAAGGATATCATTAATGTTGAAGTATTCAATAGAAAAGATAAGCGCACCATTTATAATATGGTGTATCGCGACGGGGCCAAAGGGCCTTCTTATGTGAAGCGCTTTTCAGTAATGGGCGTCACTCGCGATAGGGAATATGATTTGACTAATGGCAATAAAGGCTCTACGGTGTGGTATTTCTCATCCAACCCCAATGGCGAGGCGGAAGTCATCACGATTTTCCTCAGACAGGTTGGAAGTGTCAAAAAGCTGAAATGGGATTTAGATTTTGCAGATATTCTCATTAAAGGTCGAAATTCTAAAGGGAATGTTGTCACTAAACACGCGATTCGGAAAATTGAACTTAAAGAGCGGGGGATTTCTACCTTAAAACCTCGTAAAATATGGTATGATGATGCCGTGCAGCGTTTGAACGCCGATGGAAGAGGCGAGCTGATTGGAGAGTTTAGAGGTGAAGATCGATTGTTGATCATCAACCAGTCGGGTATTGTAAAGACTATTTTACCAGAATTAACGTCACGTTTTGATGACGATATGATTGTCCTGGAAAAATGGATTCCTAAAAAGCCAATTTCCGCCATTTATTTTGATGGAGAAAAAGAGCGCTATTATGTGAAGCGTTTTCTGATTGAGCAAGAGGGTAAAGAAGAGTTGTTTATATCCGATCATCCAAAATCGCGGTTGGAAATTATTTCCACCGATTGGAAACCGATTGCTGAAGTAGAATTTACAAAAGAGCGCGGCAAAGACCGAAAAGATAATTGGGAAGTAAATCTTGAGGAATTTATCAGTATCAAAGGTATTACGGCTTTAGGAAATCAATTGACAAGAGATAAAGTTAACCAAATTAGTTTATTGGAGCCATTGCCATACGAAGTTCCAGAAGAATTGCCTGCGGAAGAGATTGAGGTTGTAGATGAAGATGATATTTCAGAAGTTGAAACTCCAAAAGTGTCTAAATCTAATTTAGATGAGGATTCTGATGACAATTCTGATGACGACGAGCAGGTTGAAGAAAATGGACAGGGGAGGTTGTTTTAAATTCTGTACCTATATTGTTTATAGAAATTTTCATTAAAAACATTATTTCTATCTTTAGGGACCTTAAAAAAACGAAATTAACTTATGATGAAATTATGTCTTTTTGCACTTCTCGTCGGAGGTCTTCTCAATCCTATGAACACCAGTGCGCAATCCAAAAAAAACAATAAGAAAGCTAAAAATCAAGTTGAAACTCCCGCGCCTGAAAAAAAGAAGGAAGAGGCCATAAAACCTTATGACAAAGTAATTACTAAAGATGCTGTAACCGATGAAGGCTTATTTAAAATCCATAAAATCAAAGACAAATATTTCTTTGAAATCCAGGACAGTCTACTTAATAAGGACATGCTGCTCGTCAGCCGGATTGCGAAGTTGCACCATTACCAGGATGCCGTGAAGCGTATTGAATTGATTTTGGATCCGAAATAGCATCTCAAGTAATAGAAGAGTGTAACAATGGGGTTATTTACGGACAACTGTGAATAACCCTTTGTTTTTAACATAAGTTTGATCGCTTTTACATATCATTAAAAAGAAGTCAAAATAGACAATTGACGTGTTGTCCTTTATGTATTGGAGAACAGTGAAAAAATAGGAATAGTTTATGAACCAATTTCAATCAAATTTATTAACTTAATGGTTATGAAACGATTCGTATTATTTAGTGGACTATTTGCAGTGCTTTTGGGCTGTGGCTCGAACAGGCAATTCACAGAACAAGATAACCAAGACTATCAGAATTTACAGGAATTGGTAGCTTCAAAATCCTTGGAGATTGTTTCAACAAGTGCGATTCCAATGGCTACAGTGGCATTCAGTAAAGTGGCCAATTCCAGAATATTAGGTCCCGGAAATAACGCAAGCAACATCGATATTACATCAAACTCCAATAAGCTGACGATCAAAGGCGATAGCATTCGAGGCTATTTACCATATTTTGGAGAACAAACCTTTGGCGGCGGTCCCTATGGTGGGAATCATACTGGAATAGAATTTAATAATATTCCAAAAGATTATCAGGTAGTTCAGAACGGCAAAAAGCATGCAGTAGATATCTCTTTCAAAATTAACGACCAATACCGCAATAATGACTTGTATACCATCATGATTACATTATATCCAAATTACAGAAGCGAGATTCGAGTGCAATCCACAACGCGAACTCCAATCGAATACATGGGTCGTGTTAGTAAACTGGAACAGGATCAGAAATAGAGGATATTTGGCCTTTCCACAATATTCTATTTTACATAATATAAATTATAGAACAAAATTTGACGATTTGTGGAATAGGGTTTTTCAGCGAAATGTTCAATAATCATGTTTATTGCAATACCATGACTGTCATTCCAAAAAACATTATGTACAAGATTCTTTACGGTATCACAGCTATAGAATAATACTAAGACTATCTCTTCTAAAGTTTAAATTACAGCGATGCTTCTAAACCGTTACGAAAATTAAGTGCGTTTCATAAGGTCCATATTCTGAACTATTGTCCATAAATTTTCAAATAAGCGATTCTCAGAGCATGCTCAAAACTGTATCTTTGCATCTAAAATTATATATTTCGTCTTAAAACCGATTTAATAATAAAAAAAAACAAATCTAACAAATGATCATCCCTAAACTCCATTATATATCTCAAGGAAATTCTCCAAAAGAACATTTGGAAAACATCCAAAAAGCATGTTCTTCTGGTGCAGAATTAGTGCAATTGCGTTTGACAAATGTTTCAGACAAAAAATATTTAAAACTTGCTGAAGAAGCCCGGGAAATTACCTCACATTTCCAAACGCGTTTAATCATAAACGATAATTACAAAATAGCAAAAACAGTTAAAGCCGATGGTGTCCATTTAGAAGCATCAGAAGTTTGCCCTACCGTTGTTAGAGATTATTTATTCTCTTGGCAAATGATCGGCGGCACCGCAAACACCTTGCAAGATTGCGAAACATTGATCAGTAAAGACGTTGATTATATTGGATTGGGGCCTTTCAGATTTACCGCAACCAAAGAGCATTTGCCAACCATTTTAGGTTTATCGGGGTATTCTGCTATTATGGACGTTTTAGATACCAAAACACCAATTATAGGCGTTGGCGGGATTACTACAGATGATGTTGCAGACATCTTAGCAACAGGTATTTCTGGATTAGCTGTTTCTGGAGCGATTACACGCGATTTTAATAGTATAAAACTATTTAATCAACTGCTAAAGGCGTCTTCTACAGAAGAGAAAAGACATACGTTTGAGTAGTAATAAGTATTGAGAATTAAGTATTAAGAACGTAAGTTTCTCTCGCAGAGACGCGGAGACGCAAAGTTTTGATGAATCTAAATATTTAAGATAATTCGTGAATAAGCTTAAATCATCAGCGAAAATCAGCAAAGATCAGCGTCATCTGCGTTCTGTACATACAGCTTCCCTCCTACACTTAAATATAAATCACTTCTACTTTAGTATTGAATAGTCATTTGACATATTCGCAAGAGATCAAGCAATAATTTTATAACTAAGCGTTCGCAATCTTATTGTAAACACTCGATTTATAAATCGCTCTTAAAAAAAAGAATGAACATCCATTCTTTCGTATCTTTAGGATAGAGTTTTTCTAAAAAACGAAGTTCCTTTCATTTAGAATTATCAGATCTATTCGAACGCCATTAATCTGTTGGAACTCTATAAAACCTATACATTATGAATTCATATAATACTTAAAAATTATGATAAAGACCATTGTGCTAAAAAACAGACCTAAGGGAAAACCAAGCCTTTCAGATTTCGAATTTATAACCGAAGATTTGAATCTTACCATAAATCCAGGCGAACTTCTTTTAGAAACAGCCTATGTTTCTGTAGATCCATATTTAAGAGGGCGCATGAGCGATGCCAAATCATATGTCCCTCCTTTTGAACTCCATAAACCGATAACGTCTGGCGTTATTGCTAAAGTCGTTGCCTCTAAAAACAACAAATTTAAAGAAGGCGATTTTGTTTCTGGTATGTTAGATTGGAAAACAAAGCAAAAATCAAACGGCGATGGCTTATTAAAAGTAGATCCAGAAAAGGCTTTTTTAAGTGCGTATTTAGGCGTTTTAGGAATGACTGGTTTAACGGCCTATTGCGGTCTTACACAAATCGGTAAACCCGTCGCAGGAGAAACCCTTGTGGTATCTGGAGCCGCGGGTGCCGTTGGATCTGTGGTTGGGCAAATAGGGAAAATCCTTGGACTTAGAGTGATTGGGATTGCCGGATCAGACGAAAAAGTGGCCCTGTTAAAATCCAAATTCGGATTTGATGAAGCTATTAATTACAATACCAGTAAAAATATCAGCGCCGATATTGCCAAAGCGGCACCAAACGGCGTGGACATCTATTATGATAACGTTGGCGGACCGATCTCTGATGCCGTTTTATTTAACATCAATAAATTTGCTAGAATGATCATCTGCGGCGCCATCTCGGTGTATAATAATACAGAATTACCTAAAGGATTGAGTGTACAGCCTTTTCTAGTGAAAAATAGTACGTTGATGCAAGGCTTTATCGTCTCCAATTATGCCGATAAATTTCCTGAAGCCATGAAACATTTAACTAACTGGTTAGCAGAAGGTAAATTGACCTACACTGAAACCATTGTTGAAGGTTTTGATAACATCCCAAATGCTTTTATCGATTTATTTGAAGGCAAGAACAAAGGAAAAATGATTGTGAAAATTTAATTATAAAAAAAAAAAGACATGAAAATATTATTTGTATTAACATCTCACGATAAATTAGGAGATACAGGAAAGAAAACAGGATTTTGGGTTGAAGAATTTGCAAGTCCCTATTACACTTTATTAGATAAAGGCGCTCATATTA